>JARYMD010000070.1 GCA_029907285.1 Verrucomicrobiota bacterium
GTCAGAATGATGAATTTTCGTAGGAGGATTTTAACCGCAAAAGGCGCAAGAGTCCGCGTCCAATTCAGGATTTTGAAAAATAATCCAAAAACAATATTTGGAATGGGCGCGGAGGATCGGCGATGCGTACTGCTTCGAGGTGTTGCCCCGTGGCAACTTCATTCCGTCGGCGCGCTGGGATTTCGAGAATCATCGCGCAATCACCGACAAATTCAGCCTGAATGATCACGGCAACGAGATTGTCGGCGGTCTGAGCGAATTGTTTGTTGCCGCGCTTGCCGGCGCGCCGGATCAGGCGGCGCGTTATCGCGAGCCGCTTCAGAAAATGGCAAGCCGTCTTCTTGCCACCGCGAGGAACAGTGACGGATTGTGGGTGCAGGTTGTTTGCCCGTCCACCGGCCAGGTTTTGGATAAGACGACTCCGGATACATGGGGGTATGCACTCAGCGGCATAGCCACTTTCGGGAACGCAATTGCAGATGCGTCGGTGCCACTCGCTGTGCGCGAGGCTCTTCGTGGTCTTCGGCAGGGGCGTTATCTGCACTGGGACGGCGCTGATTCGTATGCTGACTCGATCGAAGGCGCTCTGGTGCTGCTCAATCGGTTCGGCGAGGAGACAGGTTTGGCATGGCTTGAGAAAGTTGTCCCGATTTTTCTGGGCAAACAGCGCGACGATGGAGTTGTTGAAGGGTGGTATGGGGATGGCAATTACGCGCGGACTGCTTTGATGATGGGGCTTTACTGCACACAAGGCGTGCGGTGCCAGCCATGGCGTCCAAGACTTTGCGTTGGCGCTCAGCAAACCGAAGGCGGGGTTCGGGTTGTTCTTCGAAGCCCCGAAGAATGGTCCGGGAGACTTTTGTTCGACCTGCCGCGTCACAAGCTGAATCTCAATTTGCCGATGAACTATCCGCGGCTGAACGAGTTTCCCGAGTGGTTTGCATTGGACCGACAGGCGGTTTACAAGGTCCGGATTGGGGCCAAGGCAGCCGAGAGGCGGACCGGGGCGCAACTCGAGGCTGGCATCTTTGTGACGCTTGGGTCGAATGAAACTGTGGTCATCGAATTGGCAAAACAATGAATTTGTGCGGCCGATGCTCAAGATGTTTTCACTGCTGGGGCCGGATGGCAAATGAGCTTGCACAAGATGAAACCGATTTCTGAATGCCGGCTTTATGCGTTTGTTGACACGGCCTGCCTGTGCGGCAGGAAACCGGAAACGATTGCGCGGGAACTGTGCGAGGGCGGGGCGGATGTGATCCAGCTCCGGGCAAAGGATGTCCCGCCAATTGAAATAGCGAGGCTGGCCAGGGTTATTCTGAGAATCACGCAAGACGCCGGGGTGTGGCTGGTTGTCAACGACCATTGGTCTGTTGCTTGCGAAGTGGGCGCGCCGCTGTGTCACCTTGGGCAGGAGGATTTTTTCGGGGCAGGGTACAACCATGTCTCTGATCTGTTGTGTGGTGGCTGGGGCGGTGCAGCGGGCGAGCCGGGCAAACCTGGTCAAGGCCACAGGCCGTTTCTTGGTTTGAGCACGCATGCGCCGGATCAGGCGATAAGAGCCATGCACGCCGGCGCGGCGTACGTGGCGATCGGCCCGGTGTATCCCACTCCGACAAAGCCCGGTGCGAAGCCGGTTACGCTCGAATATGTGCGGTGGGCGGCGCAGCATTGCACTGTCCCGTGGTTTGCGATTGGCGGGATTAACCTTGCGAACCTGGGGGACGTGTTGGCGGCCGGAGCAAGCCGGGTGTGCGTGGTTTCAGCGATACTCAAAGCGGATGACGTCCGTGGCGCTTGTCGCGCCTTCAAAGAGCGCCTATTGTCATGGCCGGGTTCGCAACGAAAGAATTCCGGATGAGCGTACTTGTTGTTGGTTCGACAGCGTTGGATACGATAAAGACCCCCGCGGGCGAGGGGGACCGGTTGTTGGGCGGTTCGGCCAGTCACGCTGGTGTGGCTGCCAGCTTCTTTGCGCCGGTGAAGCTGGTGGGAGTTGTTGGGGAGGATTTCCCGAAGCAATACCTGACTCTGTACAAGCGGCGGAAGATAGACCTTGCCGGGCTGCAGATTGCGCCCGGCAAAACCTTCCATTGGGCGGGTGAATACGAGCTCGACATGAACAATCGCCGAACGCTGGCGACCGAGCTGGGAGTGTTTGCTGAGTTCCGTCCGGAGTTGCCTGACGAGTACCGGAGGACGCCTTTTGTGCTGCTGGGGAACATATCGCCTGCGCTGCAGCATCATGTGCTCGATCAGATGCGAACGCCGCGGTTTGTCGCCGCGGACACGATGGACCTGTGGCTGAACACGGCTTTCGAAGATTTGCTGCGGTTGTTACGGCGCATTGACGCATTGGTTTTGAATGACAGCGAAGCGCGTCAGCTCACAGGGAAAAACAATCTCGTTCTTGCAGCAAGGGAAATACACCGGCTGGGGCCGCGCTACGTCATAATCAAAAAAGGCGAGCACGGCTCAATTCTCTCGGGGCCGAACGGCATGTTTGTCTGTCCGGCATATCCGTTGGAGCGGGTGGTGGACCCGACGGGGGCTGGGGACTCGTTTGTTGGGGGGCTGATGGGGTATTTGGCGGGTGCAACCGGGCCGCTCGAGCGGAACCTGAGGGATGCGATGGTTGCTGGAACCGTGGTCGCTTCTTTCTGTTGCGAAGGATTTGGACTGGAAAAGACCGCCGCCCTGACAAGGGCGGACATAAGACGTCGGATCGCTGCGCTAAGGAAGATAGCGCGGGTGTGACAAGGTTTTGTAAGAGAGAGCACCCGGGGGAAATGAACATTGGCAGGCGCAGCGCAATCGGTCTGGAAACGACGTTTGAGCAAGGTTTCATGAAAGGCTTCTCGCAGTCTCCTGCGCGCGGTGCACGAGAGCGAAGATTTCGACATTTCCGCGCAGAGGTGGAGCTGTGGCGGCGATCGGTTGCGCTTGCATTGGGCGAGGCCGAGGCTGCGGCGAGTCAGGGTCCCGTCTTTGGCCGCATATTCCGCAGCCCGGCGCAGCCGGAACCAAAGTTGCCTGGCGGGCAGAGACTCGATGTTTGCGCGATTGTTGGGCCGATGGAATGGAAACCCTAAAAGACAGTGTCGAATGACCTGATCCATCGCTGGGAGAAATGGGGTGATATGGTGCGCAAGCTGGCTGCGGCCAACTGGCGGCAGCTGCTTGAATTGCGGCAACGTCTGCGGTTGAGCGAGGAAACGCTTCACCTGATTCTTGCCGCGCTGGTTGGTGTTGCTGGCGGGATTGCGAACTTCGCGTTTTACCTTGGGATCGAGTGGATTAAGTGGCTGGCGTTGCGGCAGCCCGGTGATCCTGTCGAGATTGCAGAGGTCCTGCCGCCATGGGCGCGGTTCGTTGCTCCAGCGGTTGGCGGTCTTGCCGCGGGCCTTGTTTTGCATTGTGGACTCAAGGGGTTGGGGGCAAGGGAGGTGCCGAATTTGATTGAGGTTGTTGTTGCCGGCGACGGGCGGTTGCCATTTAGAACGACCCTGGTGAAAATCTTTTCGTCGCTTTTGAGCATTGGCACTGGGGCTTCGATAGGCCGTGAAGGATCAGTGGTGAGCCTGTCTGCCATGCTGGCTTCGAAAGGAGGCGCGCTGGCCGATTGGCCGCCGTACAGATTGAGGTTGTTGCTGGCGTGTGGTGCAGCGGCGGGGTTGGCGGCGGCATACGACGCGCCGATTGCCGGCGCTGTTTTTGCAGCGCAGATTGTTTTGGGGAACTTCTCGATGAACCTGTTTGCGCCGCTTGTATGCGCATCGGTTGTTGCTGCAGTTGTGTCGCGGAGCTTTTTTGGAATCGAACCGTGGTATCGTGTGCCGGGGTTTGATTTTACGAGGCTGACGCAACTGCCATGGTTTCTCGTGTTGGGGGTGATGGCCGGGACGTTGGGAGCCGGTTTTTTGCGTCTTCTGCAGATCAGCGAATCGGCTTTTCGCCGGACCGGATGGCCGGTTCATTGGCGGGTTGCGCTGGCTGGCGTGTTTGTTGGCGCGCTGGCTGTGTTTGTGCCCGAAGTGTGGGGCAACGGATATGTGGTGGCGTCTAGAATTTTAACCGGCGAAGGCGGATACGGACTGGTTTTTCTGTGCACACTTTTATTGGCGAAACTGTTTGCCACATCAGTGACTGTTGGGGCCGGCACTGTCGGCGGGGTATTTACGCCGACGCTTTTCCTTGGGGCTGCGTTGGGAAGCATATTTGGTCATTTGCTGCACATGGGAGGGCTGGTTTCCGAGTCGGTCCCGACGGGTGCGTTTGCGCTCGCAGGGATGGGGGGCATGCTTGCGGCGACGACGCATTCGCCTTTGTTGGCGCTGATTGCCGTGTTCGAAATCTCGTTGAACTACTCGCTTATTCCACCTCTGATGCTGGCGTGCGCAGTCGGCACACTGGTCAGCAGGCGTCTTCATCCGACGTCTGTTTACACCGAACCACTGCGGGCCAGGGGTATTTTGCCCGAAACAGACAGTGAGAGACTTGGGGTGGCTGTGCAACAGAAAGTGGGCGACATGATGCAACCGCCGGTGACGCCGTTGGGGGAGAACGCGACGTTGCGCGAGATAGCCGAACGTTTCTTGATAAGCTCAAACAACAACATCCCTGTGGTTAACAGTGAAGGGCGGCTTGTCGGAGTGGTGGCGTTGCAGGATTTGAAAGCCTATCTGGGGTCAGGTGACGAAATACCCGGTGTAATAGCTTTTGACGTGATGCGGCCTCCGCCGCCGTGTTTGACCCCGAACCTGACGGTACAGGAGGCCTTGCCCGTTCTTTTGTCCAGCGAGATGCGCTACGTTCCCGTCGTGAACAACAAGATCGATTTCAGGCTCATAGGCGCAGTTGTCAGGAGCGAAGCTCTTGGGTTGATCTCGGAAGCCATTGCAACACACGCAACACGGCGGGTTTAACTCTGAAACTTCACCAATCAATCCAACGCTTGCGTTGATTCCGGTGCGCGACATTCGGCTCGCGGGTTTAACTCTGAAACTTCACCAACCAATCCAACCGTTTGAATCCAAATGGCTTGAGCGGCCGGACAACTCACGGTGGCTAACCCGGGCATCTTGGCGGCCAACCTCTTGGATTCACCCATGGCATTGCTCTGGTGAGATTTACGGACCAAGGAAACCCGCGCACAGACGAGAGAATCTCACTTTCCAGACTGCAAGCCGTGCTCCCCGCCGGAGCTGATTCCGGCAACGCTGATTGATTCGGGATTGCGGTTGAATGGCGCTTCATCGTTGTCCGACCGGCATTTTTTTTGTGGCGCAGCATGAGTGGTGGTCTTTATGCTCCGGTCGCACCCATTGTTAAGAATCAGTCGGTGACGCCATGCGATTTCAGACATTGCCGTTTGCCGCGGTGGCGATTTGCACAACGGTGGTGAGTGTTGTGGTCGTTGCTTGCGATTGTGTCGGAGACCAGAGCAGGTTGTCGGAAGATTCCAAGCAGTCTGGTCCAAAGGACCTGTTAGACCTGTCAATTGAAGAACTGATGGCAGTGCCGGTGGAGGTGGTTTCCACGCCGTCGAGGTTCTCGCAATCCAGCAGAGAAGCGCCGTCCTCCGTGTCAGTGGTCACCTCTGATGGGATCAAGGCCCTCGGTTGCCGGACACTGCCGCAATGATGCGTGTTTATCTTGACGAATACAGGTTCAGAGCAGACCACCCGTACGGGCCCGAGACAGGTCCGAATGATCTTGGGATGATGCTTGACGACGATCTTGGCCGGGCGCTCGGGGGCGAGTTCCAATTGACTCACCACTGGAGAGAGCACGTGCTGACCGTGGGGGGAGAGATGCGGGATCATTTGCGACAGAATCAAGCCACTTACTGGGTGGTGCCCATGGAGGTGCTGTTGGACCACAGGCGGTGTGCAGGGCGCCGGCTGGGCGCAGGCAGATGCTTGCTGGGTTGGCCCTATGTTTTTCAGCAGTTCTCTGGTCTGGGTTCTCCTGCTCAGGGGCGTCACCGAGCGACGATAATCGGCGGACAAGAACGGAGTACGAGGTCAAGGCCGATTTCCTGCTGAAGATTCCCAATTTTGTCGGCTGGCCCACAAACGTCTTCCCGTCAGTGGATGCACCGTTGGTTGTGAGCATTTTTGGGAAGGACCCGTTTGGGAATGTCATTGATGAGCTTGCTGGGGCAACAAAGCATCGGGGTCACCCGGCCACGGTGTGTCGTTTGCATACTGTGAAAGAAGCGATTGACAAGAATTGCCACGTCTTGTTTGTTGGTTCTTCGGAAGAGGAGTCCGTAGAAGAAATCGTTGCGGCTATTGGGAACAAGCCAATACTGACTGTGGGCGACGTGCCAGGTTTTGCAGCGCGGGGGAACATGATCAATTTTGTAGTGACAAACAAGACGGTGAAATTCGAGATCAACGCGAAGCGCGCGCACGATGCAGGGTTAAGAATCAGTTCTCAATTGCTGCATCTTGCGACAGCGACGACCAAACCGCGCCAGCCGTGAAACAGATGTCGATGAACTACATTTCGACATTGCCAATCAAGAGCAAGCTGTTGGCGGTCATAATGCTGACCAGCACGTTTGCTTTGGCATTTGCCGTGGCGGGTTTCATTGGCCGTGAATGGCTTGCAATGCGTGAGGAGGCAGAACGCGATATCCAAACCCGGGCACGGATTCTCGCCGCGAATTTGGGCGCAGCAATTGCGTTTGAGGATTCGGAACAGGCGACAAGGACGCTTCAAGTGCTTGGGTCGCGTCGTGAGTTTGAATGTGCATGGGTACTGAATGAGAACCGGGAGATTCTGGCGATGTACCGGAGTCCCGCGGCACAGGCATCACAACTGCAGGAACTGCCTGCCGGCAAATCCCGTTTTTGGGGCGGGCATGTCACAGTAAGCGAACCGATCGAGTACGGGAGCGAAAGGGTTGGGGCAATTGTCCTGCAGGCGAAGTTCGATTTCATCAGGGGGCGTTTCAAGAGGCAGGTTGAGCTTGCAATGGTCATTTTGATGCTGTGCTGGATTGCATCATTTTGGCTTGCGGCCTGGTTGCAACGCTTTGTGTCCGGCCCGGTGCATGCATTGTTGGATGGCATACAGCAGGTTTCTTCCAGACGGGATTTCACAGTGCGCGTGCAGAAACCCAGCAACGATGAGTTCGGGAAGCTCGTGGACAGTTTCAACAGCATGCTTGAGATGATTCAAGCCCGCGATGCCGAGCTTCGGAAGGTTCGTGACGAACTGGAACTCAGAGTTGCAGAGAGAACCAGTGCTCTGGAGACCGAGATCGACGAACGGCGGCGTGCGGAATCTGCTCTGGCTGCTGAAAAGGACCGGCTCGCTGTCACATTGCGATCGATTGGAGACGGGGTTGCCGCAACGGATTGCGCTGGCAGAATCACGCTGTTTAACGCCGTGGCAGAGAAGCTCACCGGCGTTTCGTCTGACAATGCGGTCGGGAAACCGATTGTGGATGTGTTGCGGCTCCGGCGCGCGGATGACGCGCCATTCATTGATCTTGTTGGGCTGGCGCTCACAGATTCCGAGTCGGCCTCGTTTGGCGGGGATTTTGTGCTGGTCGGTGAGGACGGATTCGAAAGGCTCATAGAATGCGGCGGCTCTCCGATACGTGACAGGCAAAGTCATGTTGTGGGTGTGGTGTTTGTTTTCCGGGATGTCACGGAGAAACGGCGTGCAGCGGAGGAACTGCTCAAGGCCAGCGAGCAGGAATCAATCAGCCTGCTTGCCGGGGGGATAGCGCATGATTTCAACAACATACTCACAGCGATCATAGGGAATATTTCGTTCGTGCGGTCATGTGCGCCGGAATTGTGGGAACTGGCAGGGCCGTTGAAACAAGCTGAACAGGCAGCCATTCGTGCAAGCGAGTTGACACGGCAGTTGATCAGTTTCACCAAGGGCGGAGTTTCATCGCGGAGACCGGCTCATCTTGGCGAGATCATAAAAGACACGACGGCTTTTGCTCTTCACGGTTCGAAGGTTGTATCCAGCATCGAGATTCCCGATGACCTTTGGCCGGCAAGGGTAGATGTTGTGCAAGTCAGCCAGGCAATTCAGAACATTGCGTTGAACGCGGTCCAAGCGATGCCAAATGGGGGGACGCTCCATGTCTGCGCAGCCAATGTTGAAGCCTACACGGCGAAGCAGTTGGGGCTGCGGCCGGTTAAATATGTGAAGGTGTCCATTCGCGATACTGGCGTTGGCATTGCTGCCAAGGACCTGCCGCATGTTTTTGAGCCTTGTTACACAACAAAGAAGTCAGGCTCAGGCCTCGGGCTTGCGGTTGCTTACTCGGTTGTCCACAGACACGAAGGCGAGATCAAGGTGGAATCGGCGCCCGGACAGGGCACAACATTCCACATTTACCTGCCCGCTGCAGAAGAACAGCCGGCCACACAACCCCACAAGACAGACGAGCCCGTTTCCGGACAAGGCCGCATCCTGGTCATGGACGACGAAGAAGCGATTCGGACGCTGGCGACGGCTGCGCTGAACCGTCTCGGGTACGAGGTTGAAACAGCGGCGGACGGTGCCGAAGCTGTCGAATTGTACAGAAAAGCCTTGATGCAGAACCGGCCGTTTTCAGCCGTGATACTTGATCTCACAGTGCGTGGCGGAATGGGCGGCGGGGAAACAATTCGCCGCCTGCGCGATCTTGATCACAATGTGAAAGCAATAGTGTCAAGTGGTTATTCTGAAGACGCGATCATGGCCAACTACCGGGAACACGGTTTTGTTGCGGCGGTTGAAAAGCCGTATAGGCTTCAAGAACTCAGCCAGGTGCTTCAAGATGTGATTGCGGGAAAGGCCCGGCCCACACCTCAGTCCAAGTGATCTTTCCGGGCTGGAATGTGGCTGCTCTGCGGACGAATCGTTTCTTGGCAAATCCTCTGGTTCGATTCCGGCAGGCAGAATAGAATCCGAACGCTCTCTCGGTGATGAACAGACACTTTTGCAAGGGCATGTGGGTTGGCCCTATCGCGCCACAGATGGCAGGTAGTGCAAGGCCTTTTTTGGGGCTGCGGTTTGTTGCATTCTGCATGGCGCTTGCCAGTTTTGCCGCGATTTCGGCCGTTGATTCAGGAGTTGCGCAAGAGGAGGTGGTGATTCCTTTTGGGTCTGCGTGGCACTGGCGCAAAGGGACGAGCGAGGCGTCAAATCCAACGTTTGCATGGCGGGAACGCGCTTTTGATGACAGTTCATGGTCGTTGGGGACGATGCCATTCTATTATGGGAACTACACGGTCACGAACGGCACGCGGCTTGCCGACATGCGTAACAGTTACACTACGGTCTATTTGCGCAGGGCGTTTGTGGTGGAGAACATTTCGGACGTGGCCACTCTGAGCCTCCGGGAAATCATCGACGACGGGTTCATTGTGTGGATCAACGGCACGGAAATACAGCGTTACAATGTTGGTGACGGTCAACAGCCTTACAACGCGGGGACGCCCACAGCCATTGGCGAGGTTCCTGTCGAAACAAGCGCAATGGTGATGGTTGGTCCGGAGCTGCTTGTGGAGGGGACAAATGTGATTGCGGTTCACGGGATCAACCGGAACCTCACAAGCAGCGATTTTTACCTTGACCTCGAGCTGCGGCTGACGAGGCGCGTGACTGCCCCGCCGGCAGTTGCATCCGTGTTACCCGCGCCCGGCTCGAATCTCAGCGCACTCACGGAGGTGAAGGTGGTCTTCAACAAACCGGTTGTTGGGATTGAAGCTCACGAGTTTTACATCAACGGCCAGCCGGCTGCTGCTGTGGTCGGAGGTTCTGGCACGAACGCGTACGTGTTCAGGTTTTCACAGCCCGTGCCCGGACCGGTGGACATGAGATTTGGTGCGAACCATTGCATTACGGACCTTGAAGGCAGCCGTTTTGATGAAGCTGCGCCGGGATCATCATGGAACTACGTGTTGGCCGACACGATTGGGCCGAGGATTGTGTCGGTCTCTCCTGTTCCTGAGGCGACGGTTGGGATGCTGAGGACCATTGAGATTTGGTTTGATGAACCCGTGACAGGCGTTGACGCGGGTGACCTGTTGGTGAACGGCCAGCCGGCTGCACAGGTTGTTGGTTTTCATTCAGGACCTTACACATTCACATTCTCGGAACCGGAATCTGGCGCCGTTACAGTGAGCTGGGCTGACGGCCATGGGATTCGTGATTTGTCACGGGCTGGCAATGGTTATGTCGGCGGGGCGTGGAGGTACAATCTCAGCGTCGGGAGTTCGCCGGGCGGCGTCGTAATCAATGAGTTTCTCGCAGACAACCTGACAGGGCTGCTGGACGAAGACGGTCAAAAGCAGGATTGGATTGAACTGTTTAACCGAGGAACCAACAGCGTCAATCTGCTTGGCTGGTCGTTGACCGATGCGCCTGAAACCCCGGGAAAGTGGGTGTTTCCATCGGTAACGTTGAAGCAAGGCCAGTATCTGGTGATCTTTGCCTCCGGGAAGGACCGCAAGCCGACCGCGGCCGGTGCAAAACTTCACACGAATTTTCGGCTGAATCAGGCCGGTGGTTACCTCGGGCTGTTCAGTCCGGATTTGCCGAGGCGCTGTGTGAGCGAGTTTGCGCCCGCATATCCGGAACAACGGGGTGACATTTCCTATGGCCTGAGTTCTACCGATAAGACGGCGTATTTTTTGACGCCGACGCCCGGGGCAGCCAATGCTGCCACTGGCGCAGCAGGGGAGTTTGTTCAGCCGCCGAATGCATCGGTTAAGAGCGGCTTTTACGACGAGCCGTTCAATGTTGTGCTGTCCACGGCGACTGACGGTGCCGAGATACGCTATACGTTGGACGGAAGCACTCCCACGCAGACGAGCTTTCGGTACACCGGGCCAATCAATGTTGTTGGCACGCCTTCGAAAGCGGCGGTGATCCTGCGTGCGGCGGCTTTCAGGGCCGGGTTGTTGCCCTCGAGAACCGTGACGCACACATACATCTTTCCGTATCACGTGGTGACGCAGCCGGCGCGGCCGGCAGGGTTCCCGGAGATTTGGGATTCACCAAGAGTCGATATTCGCGGTGATTACGAGATGGACCCTGACATTGTCAACAAGGGCACAAATGCGGCCATCATTCGGGACGGCCTGATGAAATTGCCGACGCTGTCGATCGTGACCGATGTGGGCAAACTGTTTGGGGCGGCTGAGGGCGTGTATGTGCGGAAGGACGACGCGAACCAGCAGCCTGTGCATGTTGAACTGTTGTTTTCTGATGGAACACGTGGTTTCAGCACGCCGGCCGGCCTCGAAATCCAGGGCGGCACAAGCCCGAGTGACATGGGGACGAACACGTGGAAATCAAAGAAACTTTCGATGCGGCTGCTGTTCAAGGGCGCGTTTGGGGCCCGCAGTCTTGAATACCCTTTGTTCGAGGATTCGCCTGTGACGAGATTCAACACGCTCGTGCTCGACAACGGGCTGAACTATGTATGGCACTACAATGGCGGTTCCAGCACCGAAGACCAGCGCGTTCGTGCGCAATACGTGCGCGACGCTTTTGTGAGCGATTTGCAGCGGGTTGTCAGCGGCACAAGCGCGCACTGGCGTTTCGTGCACGTTTATCTGAACGGCCTCTATTGGGGGATCACGGGGTTGCATGAGCGGCCGGACGACAAGTTCGCCGAGGAATACTTTGGTGGTGATTCGGCAGAATACGACGTTTTGCGGCACAACGCCAACAATGTTGTGGCCGGCAACAACGCTGCGTACAACCAGATGTTTTCGATGGCTCGGGGCGGCCTGTCCAACAACGCCGCATACGAAACGCTCCAGCAGATGCTCGACCTGCCGTGGTTCATCGATTACATGATCATAAACTTTTGGGCGGGGAACACAGATTGGGCGCACCAGAACTGGTATGCCTGCCGGCGGCGCGCTGCGGACGGCAAATGGCGCTACTTGAGCTGGGACGCTGAGCATGTTCTCAAAAGCCCGGGCCAGAACAGCCTGTCACTCACCAACTCTGGCGGGCCGACAGAGCTGTTTCAGTTGTTGCGAGCGAACCCGGAGTTCAGGGTTCGTTTTGGCGATCATGTGCACCGGCACTTTTTTAACGGGGGCGTTTTTTCTGTTGATTCGACGAAGCCCGTGCCATTGGACAATCCGGTGGCGAACCGTCCCGCTGCACTGTATTTGAAGCGCATCTGGGAGATTGATCCGGCAATGGTCGGAGAGTCGGCCAGATGGGGTGATTCGGGCGATTACGGTGTTGACCGATCGAGCAACCCTCTCACACGCGACGGGGATTGGATTCCGGAGCTGTTGGCTTTGATGGGATGGACAAACTCACCGGCGCACTCGGCAAGCTTCAACTTGTTCCCTACGCGGTCCGGCATAGTTTTGGAGCAGTTCATTTCTGCCGGGCTGTATCCTTCAGTGGCTGCGCCGAGCTTCAGTCAGCATGGCGGGGCTGTGCCGATGGGATACGAGCTCCGGATTACTGCTCCTGCGGGCAAAATTTACTACACAACAAACGGGGTTGACCCGCGAGTTTACGGCAGCGGAAGTGTATCACCGGCGGCGGTTGCGTATGCGGGACCGGTACGGCTGGACCGATCCGCGATAGTCAAAGCCCGGGTTTTGTCCGGTGGCACATGGAGCGCTTTGAGCGAAGCGGCGTTCACCGTGGGCGCGGTGGGTCTGCCCGTGATTTTTTCGGAGATAATGTATAATCCGCTCAACGGGGACGCCTTCGAGTTTGTCGAGATACAGAACACGGGGCCTGTTCCGCTCGATCTCAGTGGGTTCAGGATTGACGGAATAGACTGCACAATACCGAACGGCACTGTGGTTGCTCCGGGGGCGGTTTTGGTTTTTGCGAATGGAACTGACCCGGCGGCGTTTGCGACGCGGTACCATGGGGTTTTTGTGACAGCGTATTATCGCGGCAATTTGTCCAATGCAGGGGAGCGAATTGCGCTGGTTGATCCGCATGGCAGGACGGTGCTTGCCGTTCACTACGACGACGCAGGGGGCTGGCCAGTTCTGGGCGACGGCTCCGGATATTCGATTGAGCCAATTGATCCGGCTGGCGATCCAAACGCGCCGGCAAACTGGCGCGCAAGTGAGAGAGTGTATGGAACACCCGGACAACCGCCGCAGCTTCCAGCGAGCCCATCGAGCGTGGTGCTCAGCGAAATCATGGCTGATAATCTCTCCGCAGTAACGAACGGGATTTCATGTCCGGACTGGATAGAGATTCACAATCCCGGATCACAGTTGGTGGACCTTTCGGGCTGGAGCATCACGGACGACAGCAACCCGCGGAAGTTCGTTTTCACTGCGGGCACGGCTGTCGAGCCGGACGGGTATTTGATTGTATGGTGCGACTCCGACACAAATGCCCCCGGCATTCATTCGGGGTTCAAACTGGACTGCCGCGGAGAAAGCGTGTTGCTGTACGATAGGGACACGAATCGAGTGGACGGTGTGACGTTTGGCCGGCAATTGACGGACTATTCAATCGGGCGAATCGGAAGCGCATGGAAACTTGCCATCCCAACTCCCGGCGGCCCAAACATTCCCGCCAACGTCGCATCGCAGACCAACCTGTGCATAAACGAATGGCTCGCCAACGCACCCCCGGGCGGCACCGACTGGATCGAGTTTTTCAATCGCGCTTCGGATGCCCCAGTTGACCTGACCGGTCTTTTTGTTGAGACCGACAACGCCATCGCGCGATTGCCCGGCCTGTCTTTTGTCCCCCAAAGAGGGTACGGGGTGTTGTTCGCCGATGAACTCCCGGGCACGGAACATCTGGACTGCAAGCTTCCGGCGTCTGGCGGGCAAATCACCCTTTGCAATGCTGCGGCTGAGGTGATTGACAAAATCACTTACGGTCCACAAAACGAGGGCGTATC
>JARYMD010000071.1 GCA_029907285.1 Verrucomicrobiota bacterium
AACGCGCACTGCATTCGCGGCAGCGCCGGGCTGGGAAATATGCGGGCTAAGCCGGAAACTTTTTGCATTGTCGCATGCACGCGGAACCGTGCCCTGGAAATCTTACCGAACTGAATGTAGCGGTGTTTGTGGGGGGCCAGCGAGATTTGCGGACTACCGTACGAGGCGGACCCTGTAAAACAGCCAGGGAATATTGGAGGACCGTTTGTGAACGTACTCTGCCGAGCTTGTATCTTGACTCGCGAATCCGAGGACCGACCATTCTTTCGTGTCCCTGGAAGCCTCAACAGCAAAAGCAGATTCCTGCGCGCCCGCAATTACAAGCCGCAGTGAACCGTCAGGCTCAATCGATGCTCTTTCAATGATTGGACGCTTGTACACGATGTGGAGGTTGTCGAGTTGAACGACGGTGTTGTCCGTACCCCCCGTCACGACCAGTCGGATTTCCCCGGACCCGAAAGCTCCCTGCAATGGGACTCTGGCGGGAGCCGGGGTGACTGTGTTGGACAACTGCAATCTACCGACCACGTTTGATTTGAAAAGCACGTCGAGTGCACTGTATGGAGTTGCGCCGGACACAAACAGCTCCACCTGAATGCTCTCGGCACCCGGCAACAGAGCCACAAACTGGCCGATGCTGGGACTATGGGCTCCTCTGAACTCGGCAACATAAGTGTGATCGGTTTTCGCAAGACGCACGTTGCCAGAAGCGCCCCAGGCCGTGGCGAACATTGCGGTTGTATTCTGCAGCTGAGCCAACAGAACTTTGATGGCATCGTCGGGGGCGGCAGGAAACGCAAGCGCACGGGCGCCATCGGCGATCTCCCCAATGGCTTCGAAGCTGCCGTCAGCAAAATCAGCGCCGATTTGATCTGTGGTTTCATCCTTGCCAATTTCGGGAGGACCGGGGTTAGGTTGGGCGGGGGCAAGGGAGAGCGCTATTATAGGCTCCGCAAGCACTCGGCCAAGGTAACTGTCAAGGGAGTAAGTGCTGAGGACGTCTGATGATTCTCCGGAATAGAGTGCGACGATATTGAGATGATTGGATCGCTTCGAGGTGCCGGTGCCTGTGCCATGTATTAGGAGGTTTTCCATTCCTGCCCGTACCGGCGCACGCCAATCAGGCAAGACACTACGGATAGATTGCCGGACTGCTTCGGAGAAACCTTCGAATGGACCGGTGAATCGGCGCTGGAAATCAATCGCAAGTAACGGATTGAGCATATCGAAAATGACGACGGCGAGACCGTCCTCGACCCGATAGTTGACGGCTCGATCCAACAGCTGTTGTGATTGAGCCGCGACGAGCTCTTCCACAATGCCGATGTCGCCCAAAATCCCGCTGCCATGCGGCCAATCTGTCGAATAACCGTCGAGCGCGGTGTATTGATTCACCCGGTGCCCATGTTGTGTCAGCAGCCGTGTGACCAGTGCATTTACGGCTGCTCCTCTACTGTGACCGATGATGTGGACCACTTGGTACCCGCTCTGAGTCAGGCGTGGGTCTAGACTCCAAATCTGTTCCATGTCACTTGCGATCTGGCATGCTGCTCCCACAGCGTGTGCACGTGCCAACGCCATGTGCAGTTTTGATGCCGAGAAAGCCAGGTGTGCCAATGGGGCCTGGTCGATGACCTGAAGATAGACACCAAGGAGGAACAATCCGATTGCTTCCGGCCAGCCCTCTGAGGAAGGCCAGTTGCTCACGTAGGTATCAACGCCACGGTGAACTGGGTGGTTTACGGTCACGCGGGCATACTTGGACTTCAGTTCGTGCCATGGCTCCAAGAAACTCGGGCCGAGCAAGTTGTTACCAAAACCGTGGGTTAGAACCTGAAGCGCCTGTCCCAGCCAAATCTTTTCGCCGACGAGCACTTTGCGGTTTCGGCAGACCAAGCCAGGGCCTCCGTTCAGCATGTTCACTTCGCACAGGAAGGACCATTGCCCTGCTTTGTTTCTGCCGAAGTATGCAGGGGGCGGCAGTGTGGCGGTTGCACTCAGAGAAAAGTCCGCCCCGGGAAGAAGGTTGATGTCGGACATGGGGATTTCATGGACCAGAACGTCAATGCCGTGCTCCAAGGCAGAATCCTCGGAGAGGTAAATGTCAAGTTTGACCTGCCCGTGCACTGCTGCCGCGCCCGAGTTTGTCAGCGTGATTTCAATGGCGCATTTTCGGCCGGGCAATATTGGCTGGTCGCTCTCGCTTGGCCGGGTCGAGCCAGTCAAGGAATCTAGCAAATTGGTGCCACTGCCCGTGAGACACGCACGCGCCGGTATTGGGTAGCGGTTCTCGAAAAACCAAATGGATGGAAGATCAACGAGGTTTGTCAAAACGCCAGTTATGCCATCGTATTTCAGGCCGTAGATGTCCGGTGCGTCGGGATTGATGGCGCTGCCGAGCGGCATTCCCACGTAGTCAACGGCACAGTCGTCCACGCAGATCATCGTGTAAACCTCATGGGACTTCAAATCGTACTGCTCGGTAGCATCAAAACGCCAAATAGTTGTGCTGCCAAAGAAATAGTCTTCTGCGCAGCCGTGGAACCGGATCGAACCTGTGACGTCGGCGCGATCTGAAACCAAGTAGTCCCCTTGCCTAACGAACGGCTGGGGCTTGATGTCAAGGTTTGCCTCCGCTTGCCAGTTGATCACCTGATACCACCCATCAGGATCGTGATATTCTTGTTTCCCTCCACCCGAGCCACTCAGGTGCACGGTTGTTTCTGCTGCATGGATTGTAAAAGATAGAGATGCAGTAACGAGGATTACCAGGCAAGAAGTTTTCTCGGCAAGCAACATCGAATCCGGGCTGGTTGGCGATGATGTTCCGAGCCGCGCTCTCTGTCCGGTTTGCAGACAAGGGTGGGGGAGAGCCGGGTCAGCCAAACTGGACTCAGCGGCGTTGCTTTCGACTTGGGTGCCGGGATTTCCGAGTGAATCAAAGGGGCAGGTTTTCATTTAGCCGAGTCCTGGCAGCACAGTAGTTGCAGTCGGCGCGAATTGTCAACCTGGGATAGGCTGTGAATTGGCAGAAACCTGTTTCGTAGGCAAGACGAAGCTGGTTGTTGACTTGAGTTGATCTCGCGAGAATGAACAATCGCGGGCAGAACTACACTGGCATTTGGTACTGCCGTTTGTCCCTCGTGGAAGTGTGGTTTGCCAGGGGTTTGCTTGCATTCATGAGGGTGTCTTGTATTATTACCTCATGCAGTTTCCGCCGATGGTGCCTGTGATGACATTGCCAGGGGTGATTCTTTTCCCCGAGGCAGTGTTGCCTTTGTATCTGTTCGAGCCGCGGTATCGTAAGATGCTCGCTGACGCGCTTGAGACTCACAGGATGTTTGCAGTTGCAATGCGCCGTCAAAGCTCGAGGAGCGAGACACCAGAGCGCGTTGCCGGACTCGGGTTGATCCGCGCAGCGGTTACAGGTGACGACGGCAACTCGAGGGTGATGCTGCAGGGCATTGCCCGGGTCGAATTGCTACGGGCCGTCCGCTATCGTCCTTACAGAGTTTATTCCATCAGGCCGATCGAGTCGGAAGAGCCATTGACCGCAGTAACGCACGCTCTCGCATCCCGCGTGGTTGAGCTGGTTGCAGAGCGGATTGAGCTGGGGTTCGACCTGCCGGTTGATGGTTTGGCCGAAGCGCTGGCGCCTTTGCGAATCCCGGCCGTCGAATCGGACCCCAAGACAGCGGGTGCATGGTTGTTCGAGCAAGCTGTGCGCAGCCTTGCTGAACAGGACGACCCTGCGCAGTTGGCTGACCTTGTTTCCGCGACGCTTCTGCCGGAACCAAAAAAGCAACAGGTGATTTTGGAAACACCGAGCGTCGATCAACGGCTGCGTTGCCTTGTGAAGTTTTTGTTGGAAGACATTCGCAAACGGAAATCCCGCAAGGAACATGACTGAGCCATCCTCAGGACAACAGGTCGCACAGGATCAAAGGGACATGCAAAACAGCGAGCTGTTCATGGCGCTCGTGGTACAGCTAACTCAAATGGCGCTGATCGCACTCGGCCGCGAAAAGCTGCAGGATGGGACGCGGCCATCTGTGGACCTTGAAGTGGGGCAGTTTTACATCGACACGCTCGAAATGCTCGAACAGAAAACCCGCGGAAACCTCGGACCTGTCGAACACGATTTCCTGACCCGCCAGTTGACAACTCTCCGGATGTGCTTTGTCGAAGCAGTGGAGTCGGGCGTTTCTTCTGCCAAGCCGGCCGAAGCCCCGCCTGCCAGCGCTCCAAAACCGCAAGAGACCGACGCCGGCCAGACAGCCGGATCGGAAGAATCCAAGAAGCGCTTCGTCAAGAAATACGGGGCCGAAGGCGACTCGGCATCGCACGGTTCTTAGCTGCATATTTTGCAGCATGGCGTCTGTGGCAATGCTTATCAACGGATGAAGCGTGCCGAGCCATTGCTCGTCGGGCAACTTTGGTTCCGTCCAAGCCGGGCTGCGAAATATGGGGGTTAAAAGGCGGCCGCTCCGCCGCCAGTTCGCCCCTTGCCAACCGGATGCGTTGGTAAACGAACTGATTCAGTGCATCCAGCGTGTCACGCAAAGACATCCAACACCGACCCAAATAGAGTGCCAGGCATTTTGTTTCGGCTCGCTGGGACAGCGAGCCTTACCGTGAACTCCTGCATACAGTTTTTCATTTCCGCGTGAATGCGGAACTCTGGGAGCGATTGGTTGTCCCGCGCTTTGGTCGATGCGACGCCCACGGCCGTTAGAGTCCCGCCTTTGCGCGGAACAGTTTGATGAAACCAAGAGTGACGCACGTTAGCCGACAACGTAAGTCGGCGCGACGCGTCCTGTTGGCCGGGGAGGTTTTCGGGCTGCGCTTGTTCTTGTCCGATGGCAGCTATTTGGGCAGGATTTGAATTCACTGACCATGCACAGTTGCTTTTTTGTTTTGGGACGCAGGGTGTCGGGCTTGGCCGTGTCAGCACTCATGTCGGGGTGGATTGCAGCGCTTGGCGCTGATGTTTTCCAGCCAGACCCTGGAGAATTGGACAAACTGGCCGCAAAGATGGATTCGCGTCCTCTTGCGATGGGACCGTCGATCACGAATCGGGCAGCGTGGGAATTGGCTGCTGGACGGCCAGATTTGCGCGATATCGCCGGGCAGGCTGAACAACAACTCAAGACGCCCGTCCCTGAAATGACCGATGATTTGTACCTCGATTATTCGAAGACCGGCAATCGCCGCCGGGGTGAACTTGTGCTGTTCGGTCGGCGGGGCCGGATCAGTCTTTTTGCACTTGCTGAATGCATTGAAAACCGGGGGCGGTTTCTGCCCACTCTCGAAGAAATCATCGGCTCGATCTGCAAAGAACGGACCTGGGTAATGCCGGCTCATGACGGTGACCTTGGGAACTTTCTTGGCAGGACCGTAACCATCGACCTTGCGGTTGCCATGCTTGCATGGGACCTTGCAACTGCCGACTCGCTGTTGGGCGACAAGCTCTCGCCACAGACACGAACGCTGATCAGACAGGAAATTGAGCGGCGCGTTTTTGTTCCGTACCGGCGAATGGCGGCAGGCCAGCAGGACCAGTACTGGCTGCTGTCAAACAACAATTGGAACGCAGTGTGTTTGGCGGGTGTCACCGGCGCGGCTCTGACTTTGATTGACCCGCCAAAGGAGCGCGCGTGGTACGCGCTCGCAGCAGCGCATTACTCGCGCAACTTTCTTTCCGGTTTCACGCCGGATGGTTACTGCAGCGAGGGCGTTGGTTATTGGAACTACGGTTTTGGACATTACGCTGCTCTGGCGGAGACGGTCCGCAGAGCAACGCACGATTCACTTGATCTGCTTGCGGTGCCAGAGGCTGCCCGCCCGGCCGCTTACGGTGCACAAATCGAGATCGTCCCGGGTGTTTGCCCCGCCTTTGCAGATTGCGATGTAAATGCGCGTCCTGACACGCACTTGATGGCCTATCTGGCGCGGCGATTTGGCGCTCGATTCACGATTGACCCGGGACTTCTTCAGACGCGGGCTGGTTTTTGCTGGACTGCGCTTG
Source organism: Verrucomicrobiota bacterium (assembly GCA_029907285.1). Classification (GTDB taxonomy): domain Bacteria; phylum Verrucomicrobiota; class Verrucomicrobiia; order Limisphaerales; family J093; genus JAAYVR01. Next base: position 6,029 of record JARYMD010000071.1, read on the forward strand.
AACTTGCCGCCGATCCCGCGCCTGTCATCAAGGACAGAGAACCATGGCCCGAACCGGGTGCGCCTCGAACGTGGTTCAAAGATGCGACCGTCCTGATTTGCCGTCCACGAACGTTCACGGGAAACAGCCTCGCCGTGGCAATACATGGCGGGCACAACGCAGAACACCACAACCATAACGATGTGGGCACGTTTATGGTCGTTGTCGGAAATGTGCCTGTGCTCCCTGACATTGGGGCTGAAGTGTACACTCGAAGGACATTCAGCGCGCAGCGATACGAAAGCCGTGCGCTCAATTCGTATGGTCATGCTGTGCCCGTCATAGGGGGACGGCTGCAGAGAACCGGCCAAAACGCACGCGCCGTTGTTCTGGAAACCAAGTTCGATGATGCCGAAGACATGATTTCATTTGACATCAGGTCCGCCTACGACGCGCCGACATTGCAACGTCTCGAACGAAAGTTCGTCTATTCGAGGGCAGACCGTGGGATGTTGGAGGTGACCGACCGGTTTGCTTTTAGCGAGCCGACTGCGTTTGAAACTGCGCTTCTGACATTCGGCCGCTGGTACAAGATTGGGCCCGCTGCCTTGCGCGTGGCCGACATGGGCAAAGCCGTGCGGGTGATCGTCGAAACGCCGCCCGGGACTTTGCTTGACATTGCTGCTGATGACATTCAGGAGGACCTTGCCGCAAGACGAAAAGCCACCAGGATCGCGCTGCGAATCGATCCGCCGATTCAGGCCGGCGAAATGCGGATGAAGATTGTTCCTGATCCATGACAATGCGTGGCGTGCCTGGCCCGCAGGTTCTAAATTCCGATTACCTTGCAAAGCAGGTGTATCAGAAGGCTTCGGATATGCGGGCTAAAGCCGGGACTCTGACGGGTCGCGGGGGTGACTTCAGCCAGCGCGCAGGAGAGCCGATTGCTGCCAGGGTTTTGCGCTTGCGCAGGGATGTGAGAAGTTTCTGTTGTGATTCCGGCTCGCAGGACTGTTGCTCCGTGCCGCCGCGCTTGCAGGGGCGAATTCATGACTCGCAGAAACATCTGAGCCAGGATAACCTGAGGCAGAGAGATGCGGGGCAGAAAAATGGTGCCTCGGACAGGCCGCTGTTTGGCGCTGCGCTGAACATTAGCTCTGAGCGCATTTTTCTGCCATCCATTTTCTGTCGCTGGACGCCTCGAATCAGTCGATGCGTTGCGGGGAGTTGCGGACGCCGGATCGCACACCAGAACTACAATACGGTCCGAGCATTCGCCATCCGGGGCGGTCTGTTGGGCTACCTGCGCTGGGTCATGCCGAAATGTTTCTCCGCAAAACGGAAATACTGTTCCCAGTCGTAATCGGTGATGTCGTGTTTCCCAGAACGGATGTGGTATGCGATGCAGTTGCCGACGGGAGTATTTACAGGCGGCATCTCGGTGACGCCGAGTCCTGGCAGCTTGAACAACGCATAAACCGGCTCGGCATGTTTTGCGGCAAGGAACTCGCCTTTCGGGTCGGCCCATAAATCCTCCTGGGCACTCGCGACATAGACCGGTCTGGGCGCAATCAACGCGATCAACTGATGTTGATCGACCGGGAGTGCGTCCTCGTTTCCGTTGTATTTTTTGAAATTGCCGCAGAACCAATGCGGGAACGAAGTGTTGATTCGCTCGACTGTCTCGCCGAACCTGCGCCGGCTCAACGCTGCGCCGCCGCAACCCGAGTCATTCGAGATCACGATGGCGAATCGCCTGTCGGATGCGCCCGCCCACAGCGCGGCTTTGCCCTGCCGCGAATGGCCGAAAACGACGACACGTTTGGCGTCCAATGCCCGGTCGCGCTCGATGTAATCCATGGCACGGCTCAGTCCCCATGCCCATGCGGCAATGGCGCCCCAATCGCCCGGCTTGAAAACGGTTGCGCTTCCGTTCTTGCTTAGCGCTGCGCGGACGCCTTTTTTCCATCCATCGGCATGGTCTGGTTCGATGTCGCCGTAGTAGAACGTGGCGACGGCGAAACCGCGCTCGAGCGCTTTGTCTATGGCCCAGCGGGTTGCCTGCAGACCGCGCGACTTTTCGGTGGCGCGATTGTTGACGACCGAACCGTCATTTGAATCGCGCATCCAACTCCGGGTAATTCTTATGCCGGGGTCGGTGTGAACACTCTGGTTGCCGTAGAAATTGAGCCCGAGAAAGACCGGGACAGGCCGCGGCGCGTTCTTTGGGATGTAAACCAAAAGTTCCAGTGACGGCCCATCCTCTTGTCCTGTGAACATGATGAGGATTTGTTTGCGAATGGCTTTTCCGCCGAGCGCGTTTTTGTCTTCGGACAAGGTTTTGAATCGCATCCCGGCCGGCCGGCCTGGTGACCGCCCATACACATGCTCGGCAAACAGATCGAGTGTATGCGGTCTGCCGTGCTTCAGCCACGCTCTGGAGTTCTCGATGCGGCTACCATTTGGGAGCAGCAGCGGATCAGGCAAGACGTAACCGGGCACTTTCGATTCATCGTAGTTGACCTCGGAAGTTGCCCCAAGTCCTGACAGTGTCACTATGAGTGCGCAAGCGTGGATGGCAGATGCGATCGTTTTCATGAGTTTGAAGATTAGCCTTCAAGCCCTGGGAGATCAATTGCTTCGAGGCTTCGGGCCGCGCGGATGCATCTCGCAATTGCAGTGCATTAGTTGCACTGGTGTTTTGAAGGATGTGCGCCGCGCTCGGTTACCATGCAGGTTTCTGATTTTGAGAATACCACTTGCGGAGCAGGAGCTGGCGGTCTGTTGGTGTTGGAAGCGGCTTCGTATTGTTTCGATCTTGTCCATGCTCGACACTCCATCCGTGCCACTCGCGAAATGCATGATAACTCCAGTCCCAGCCATGTGACTCGAATATGTCGATCAGATCGCTCAAGTACCGAACTGCGCTGTCGCCGGGCGCCCAGCGTATGGCGCTGAATTCGCCCATGTAGATGTGAACGCCGTGGGTTTGCTGGAATTTGACCACGGGCTGCAATGCGCGTTCAAGCGCCGCCTTGTCCCAGTGCCGCCCCTCAATCACGCCCGGGTATGACAGGGCCGGTCCCGGCCCATAAACCCCCTGGTGCGTGAAAGAGTGTGGAATGTACATGTGCACGCTGTAAACCACGTTCGATACCGGCAGTGGAACAAGGTCGCTCAAACCATCCGGGCCGCCCCATGAAGCAGGCTCGACTATTATTGTGCGCACCGGATCGACAGCGCGTATGGCACGGGCTGCGCGCTCAGCCAGCGCCTGCCAATCATCGCAGCCTTCCTCGATGAAATCCTCGACCGGTTCGTTGGCGAGGTCGTATCCCCAGACAACTTTCGAATCCTTGTATCGCCGGGCGACGTGTTCCCAAATTTCGACAAACCGTTTTTGGCATGCCTTGTCGGTGAACAACCCGGAATCTGAACCTGCATAACCTCCGGACGTCACTTTGCCTCCGGGCGGCGAATGCAAATCGACGACAACGTACAATCCGTTTTGTTGACACAATGGCAATGCGGCATCCAGTTTCTTGAGTTCGCTTTCCAGCCATGCATTGTATTCTTCCATGGCGATTGATTGGCCTTGTCTGCCGTGTCGGACGAGTTGCCACCGGACAAGATTCGCATTCCAATCGCGGCCAAGAACGCGCAGTCCTTCGGCGTCGATGTCGGGACTCACCATCGCTCCGCGCAGCCGGGGCAGGTTGTGGCCTTTGAAGGAAGGCCCGACAGCGGTTGTCTTGGCGCGGATGACGGGCGGTTTGACAGCCGCAATCGTCACGTCATCGAACCACACTTTCCCTTTGACCTGCTCGAGCCCGAGAACGAGCCGGGCAGAGGCTGCGTCCGTGGGCACGCGGGTGGTAAATGAGATTCGATGCCAATCGAAAGTGCCGGTCCCGATTTCGGCTTGGGGCCACAGTTTTCGGTCTGGACTTTCAATGGCCAGCATGCATTTCACCCCGTTCCATGGGTTTGGCTTGCTGGTGACGTTCTGTGCTTTGGCCATGGCTGAGACGCGGACCAAATAACCGCGCATGGCATCAACAGGAATCGGAACACTTGCAATCCGCGATGGTTCGCCTCCTTCGCGATCGTTTTCAATTGCAAGTGCGAGTCCGCCATTATAGCCGGGCTCAAGCTTTATCTGGCCATTCCAGTGCGACAACGAATCGGCAACCTCAAAATCGGTTTGAAAGAAAATGCTGGGTTGGGTCTGTGGTTGTTCTGACGCCTCTAGTCCGGCCTGAAACAGTACGGCAGCCGCAGCTAATGCTGTTGTTAACAACCAGCCCAAGGGATTTGAGTGCTTCGGCATTTGCATATCGGCTCCATTGTTACCGGCAGAACGGGAGATTGTCAGGTTTTCTGTTGGTGGGGAACGGGATTGCATTGTGCACGTCCGCGGTGCGGTCTGGTTGTTTTACGATTGTCAAACCGGAACCGACATGTTGGTGTTTGTCCTGCAATGGCAATGCAAATCGACTCTGACAAACCACGGTTGAGCACAGGTCTGCCGGGCCTTGATCGTGTATTGACCGGCTTGCTGCCCGGTGACAATGTCGTATGGGAAATCGACGGCGTTCGCGATTACCTCCCCGTAATTGGTCCGCTGGCGGCAGAAGCCGGCCGCCTCAAAAGACGGCTGATCTATTTCAGGTTCGCAGATCACCAGCCGTTGCTCGGAGATGACAGCGGCGCAATCGTTCGCCAATTGTATCCTCAATTGGGCTTCGAACGGTTCGTTACGGAGATTTTGGATGTGATCGAACATGCCGGGCGCGGCGCCTACTATGTATTCGACTGTTTGTCGGACCTTGCGCCGGATTGGTTTAGCGACCGGATGCTGGGCAATTTCTTCATGATTGTCTGCCCGTACTTATACGAACTGGAGACAATTGCTTATTTTGCGTTGCAGAAAAACCTGCATTCTTTTCATGCAACGCGCCCGATCTTCAATACAGCGCAGGTGATCATCGAGGTGTACCGGAAGAGCAACCACCTTTTCATCCACCCTTTGAAGGTCTGGCAACGTCAATCGCCGACCCTCTACATGCTCCATAGCTGGGAGGGTGAAGAGTTCACCCCGGTGACAAGCAGCGCTGTGACGACGGATATCCTTTCCTCAGTGCCAACTCCGTGGCTCGAGTTCACAATCCATCGGCCGGGGACATGGGCTCGCACCTTTCAGCAAGCCCAACAAGTCCTGAATCAGCTTCAGCAGGGACTGAAGCCAGACCGTGATCCGGCCGAATTGCTTGTGCGGCTGGTGAAGATGGTTGTGACAAGGGACGAACGGTTTTTGCCGCTTGTGACGAAGTACTTTGACCTTGCGGACGTTGTGCGTGTCATGCAGCGGATGATTGGAACCGGGCTGATCGGCGGCAAATCGCTTGGGATGCTCCTTGCCAGGGCAATACTCACCAAGACAGACCCCAAGTGGCATTGTCTGCTGGAGGGGCACGACTCGTTCTTCGTGGGGTCGGACGTTTTCTATACGTACCTTGTGCAAAACGGCTGTTGGTGGCTCAGGCGCCGCCACAAGGATTTCAACGTTGTCCTGGAACGAGCCGCTGAAGCCAGGCAAAAGATAATGCAGGGGAAATTCCCCGAGTACATTCAAGAACAGTTCCTTGAAATGCTCGAGTATTTCGGGCAATCGCCCTTGATCGTGCGATCCAGCAGCTTGCTCGAAGACAACTACGGAAACGCTTTTTCGGGCAAGTACGAGAGCGTGTTCTGCGCAAACCAAGGGTCTCCACAGGAAAGGTTGAGCGCCTTCATGGACGCAGTCAGAACTGTTTACGCCAGCGCAATGAACGAGGAGAGTCTTCACTATCGCCGACGATACGGTCTGTTGGACCGCGACGAGCAGATGGCTCTTCTGATACAGCGAGTTTCGGGCGAGTTGCGTGACAACCTGTTTTTCCCTCATGTGGCGGGTGTCGGGTTCTCGTTTAATCCGTTCGTCTGGAATGAGGAAATCGATCCGAAAGCGGGTGTGCTGCGGATGGTTTTTGGGCTTGGGACACGAGCAGTCGAACGCACGGATGATGACTACACGAGATTAGTGGCGTTGAATGCCCCTCTCGAACGTCCCGAAGCCACGCCGGAACAGGTCCGCGAATTCGCCCAGAGGCGGGTCGATGTGCTCGATCTCAGAAGCAACCGGCTCGCCTCAAAGCCGTTCGACCAAGTAGCGCTGACCATCGAACCGGAGCTGTTGGATTACTTCGCAGAGCGTGACGAGGATTCCGCGGCAAGGGCATTGGATGGCGACGAGCAAAAGACATTCCACGGGTTTCTGAGCTTTGACCGGTTTCTTGCAGAAACCGGGTTTGCGGCGACCATGCGTGAACTCTGCCGGGTGCTCGAACAGAATTATGAACACCCCGTCGATGTCGAGTTCACTGCGAATCTCAGCAAGGACGGCTCATTCAGAATCAATCTTGTCCAGTGCCGGCCGTTCCAGGTCAAAATCGGCGCCGAGGGCGGGCGGGTTCGGCCTCCGGAGCGATTGGATGCGGGCTCGATAGTCCTTGCAACGCGCGGACCGGTTGTCGGGCACAGCATTGCGACGGTGATACAAAGATTGATCTATGTGCGGCCATCGGTTTACAGCCAGCTTTCGTCGAGCCGGCGTTACTCCGTTGCGCGGAACATCGGACGGCTGGCTCATCTCGGGGATTCGAGCGCCAGACAGTGTTTGATGTTGGTGGGCCCGGGGCGATGGGGAACGTCCATGCCTTCTTTGGGGGTGCCGGTTTCGTTTGCGGAGATAAACACCGCATCAGTGCTTTGCGAGCTGGCACTGATGCATGAAGGTTTGGTCCCCGATGTCTCTTTGGGCACACACTTCTTCAACGATCTTGTCGAGATGGACATGCTGTATCTGGCGGTTGCACCGGGCAAACAGGGGGACACACTCAACGAAGAATTCATCCTGCGCCAGAAAAACCAACTTCAGCGCCTGTTGCCGTCAGCCGCTGATCTGGCGGATGTGCTGTGGGTGATTGATTCCGATTGTCTGGTGGATGGGGGCGCTTTGTTTTTGAACGTGGACTCGATGAAACAGGAGGGCGTTTGCTACTGGACCCGCGGGGGTTGAACTTTGACGCAGTTTCGTTGCGCACCTGCTCTTAACCCGGAAACCGCACCGGCCAACCACTCGGATTTACCCATGCCTTCGCTCCGGTGAGATTTTGGGGTTAGCGCATGGAAGCGCGGGCGTGGCAGCGGCATTTGCTGGATGAATTCGGTTTGCCAAGAAGAAAGTGGCAGCGTTGCGGCCGCGTTGTGGCGAGGGATGCCAAACACCGGCAGCGGCGAGTAGCCAGTTGGGCGTTATGGCAAGGCATGCCCGATCGGTCTGAGGCGGAGCCTCGCTAAGTGTATGTGTCGCCTGACCTGCGAGTGAAAGCGACCGAGTAAGGGCGGGAAGGACGAAGTCGAACCAAGGGGGCAGGGACGTTCTCAGAAATCCGAGTCGGGATAGGCCGAAGGCCTGGTGAAGGCGATCGGCGAAGGGGGATTCTTTTCACTTTGCGTTGTTGCTGGTTCGGTTGGCCTGGCGATTGGTGGTGAGCTGTGCGGTGGCAGGCGTGTTGAGCCGGGCTGAACAAGCATTGTCGCGTCAAAGGTGAAGCTTCCGGGGACTTGTTGTGT
>JARYMD010000072.1 GCA_029907285.1 Verrucomicrobiota bacterium
GTCCGGCGTGGGGGCCGCCAGTTGATTCAACACGAGAATGGCAACCCAAGCTGCTCCCAATGCAGCCCATGCCGTCGGCCGGGGCCACATCCACCCAACAAGCGCCTTAGCCCACCGCTGGGACGACCCGCTGCGTGGGCGGGTACTGGATGCGTTGGCGGCCTCGGCCAGGATGTTCCGCCGCCAACCGGGCGGCGCTCCCCGCAGCGGTTGCCGCCGCAAATAGTCCTCGAATTGCTCTGAATTCATTCCGTTCATCTTATCTCATCATATAAGTGACGCAGACGATCGCGCAGTTTGTCTATGCCGTACCTGTAACGGCTTGCCGCGGTGTCAGGCGGTATCTGCATCAGAGTGGCAATCTCATCGAACGTCAATTCCTCCCAAAGCCTGAGGTGCACCACCGATCGTTGCTCGACCGGCAGCTCTGACATTGCAGCTTCCAACTCTTTTCGAAACGTGGCTTCATCGGCCTGAGCTGCTTGCTCGAAAAGACCAACCGTTTCTTGTGCAAAAGATTGCTCGCGAAGCTCCCGGGAATGTCGGCGGCGGGTTGAATCAACAAAGGCGTTGTACGCCATGCGGAGCAGAAAGGCCCTCTCTTCACGCGCATTTGCAACAGCGTCATGATGTCGCGCAACGTGACAGAACACGTCCTGCAGGATGTCGCGCGAATCGGATTCGTTCCGGGTCAGGTTTAACAGGTAAGCGTACAACGCGTTGGCGTGCGCGTCGTACAGTCTTCGCAATTCACCTTCGTCGGCCATTATGCGTTGTCCCAATCGCCCAGAGCATGACGCAACAGGCAGCGACTTTTGTCTCAACTCAATTCGCGCTTCCGTGGCCAATGCTCTATCCGATTCTTGAGTACCAGACTCCACGAAGCAACAACCCCTATCAAGCAGAAAACCGGGGTGACATCGTCGCCCACAATGGCCGTAGAGTTTGATGAATGACTTCTTGGTCGCTGGCCTCGCCCGGGAATCTCATCGGCCAGCCGGTCGGAATCACCAATTCGTTTCTTTCGGCTAGCAGAAAGAACCGGCAAGTGATTCTTCGATGATAACCGGAATAAACGAAGAAAGATGAAAAAGAGTCGCAGAAAGATGTTTGGCAGAAAGATGAAGTGTTGAAGAATGCGTGCGTTTCTTAAGCGCGCTGGAAACAGCAACGGCACCGGGAGCGCGGCCGTCCTCGGCCGCATCAACCCGATGACGGATCGTGCGCCTCGTTGTAATCATGCAAATCCGTTGCCCGAACATTCACCGGCTGGGGGCGGCGAAGAATCGCCGCGCTCCCACAACGCGTTGGGAAAACGCCTATGACCTCGCATCACTCCGGCCAAGGCCTTCGGCGCCCTGGCGCAAGAGCTCTGCGAAAAACTCCTGATTTCAAACGGTACTGGACCGGAATGAGCTTCACCTTGTGCGCTTGGAGAGTCCGACTCCGAGCACCAACCAGCGCAGCAAGACAAGGGCGAAGTCCGAGCAAAAACCATAACCTGGGTTTTTCGATCAAAACGGGGATCTTCGCTTCCATATCGCCCTTCCGACGAGCCCTACTCGCGTGATGAGCAAGTACTTGCATTAATGGGACGCGCTCTGGCTGCCGCGCTCTTGCCGACAGGCTGCGAGGCAGTAGAAAAGCGAACAAGTTTGTCAAATGGAAAGGTTGCCGCAGGGCTCGCAATCCGAAGCGCTACAGGGGTTAGCCCGGGAATCTCACCAGAGCAATGAGCTTGGTGTGGCCGAGTGGTCAATCGCTGGAGTTCCCGGGCTGCACGCCGTCCGAACTTAGCCATCATCACTCGGTCGTGCTACCGCCCCGCTGCCACGATCCAGATTTGGGCGATTGCGCGTTCCAACGTGCGGAATCGTCAGAGGCAAACTGAGTTATGATGCGGTTTGTGGCGGGAATGTCTCCTGTGCTGCAGCTTCGCGCCGCACCCGGTCCCATTTGCGAACATGGTCATGGTGAACCCCACCGAGCGCGAGCAGCTTCTCAATGTCATATACCATCTCTTCGCGGCTGCAGCCTGTCAGGGAATAGTCTTGCATGAGGAATATGGCTTCTTCAGGGCATACTTCCTGGCAAAGCCCGCAATAGATGCATCTCAGCATGTTGATTTCAAACTGGCGCGGGCGTTTTTCCACGTTGCCCGTGGAAGGGTCAACCGCCGGCCCCGGAGGTGTAACGCGAATCGCACGGGGCGGACAAATGAACTCGCACAACTGGCACGCGACACATTTGGTTCGGCCAGTCTGGTCTCTGACAAGGTACGGCGCGCCGCGGTACCCAGGTGGAACAGCCCACCGCTCTTCGGGGTACTGCATGGTCACTTTCCGGCCAAGAAAGTGGCGCAATGTCACTTTGAATCCGTTCCATGCGGCTGTGAGATAAAGCCGGTCAACAAGTTTCAGTGTTGGTCGTTCTGCTATCATGCGCGCCACCAAAGCCACAACGCTGTTATCACAATGTTTGCCGCAGCAAGCGGGACCAGGCGCTTCCATGCCAGCCCCATCAACTGATCGTACCTCAGCCTGGGCCACATCCACCTCACCCAGACAAAAAACAGCAGCAGCAAAACCACCTTGGCCAGAAATATTCCCACGTGCGCCAGCCCTTTCAGCCACTCGCCTTCTTGGGCCGGCCGATCAAGCCCGAACCACGGCAACGTCCATCCTCCCAAGAAAAGAGTCACAATTATGCCGGACACAGCGATCATGTTTGCGTACTCGGCCATGAAAAACAGAGCGAACTTGATCGAGCTGTACTCGACATTGTAACCGCCGGCCAATTCCTGCTCGGCTTCGGGCATGTCGAACGGAAGGCGGTTCGTTTCCGCAAAGGCCGTGGCAAGAAAAATCAGGAACGCCAGTGGTTGCTGGATTGCCAGCCATCGGAGAATCCCGCCTGCCTGATGCTCAACCACCGCCGACAAATTCAGGTCACCCACCAGCATGAATGCAGGAACAACTGACAGCGTCATCGCAACTTCGTATGAAATCACCTGCGCTCCCGACCGCAAACCGCTGATGAACGGGTATTTCGAGTTTGATCCGTAACCCGCAAGCACAATCCCGTACACCCCCAATGAGGCTATCCCAAAAGTGTAAAGTATGCCCACGTTCAGGTCGGCGATGACCATTTTCTGAGCCCCAAGCTGTGATCCAAACGGTATCACCGCGATAACCAACAGGCTTGGAACCATTACAATCGCGGGTGCCAGCCAGTAGTACACCACCCGCACATTTGCAGGGGTAAACTCCTCCTTCAGCAACGCCTTCACCGCGTCGGCTATCGGCTGCAAAAGGCCCAACGGCCCGACCCTGTTCGGCCCAAGCCGGTCTTGCACTGCTGCCGCTATCTTGCGTTCAGCAAAAACAAGGTACGATACCATGAACAAGGTCACCGCAATCACTGCAGCAACCTTTATCGCGCTGAACAGCACGAACTCAGCCGCCGGTCCAAATTCACTCAAGAAAGCCATCGCAAATCAAAATCAACCATGCGTTGCAACGCCATGATCCCCAAGGTCCGCCCATGCAATGTTTCTGAACGCAGGCACTTCGGCGCGCATCGCTTCAAACACGCTCTCAACCGTGCCGCCCATGGATTGCCCGGTTACCCTGCAAACAAGCTCCCTCAGCCAATGCAACTCGGGCCTTGCCAATCCGGGAGGATCGACCGCTTTTTCGAATCTCTGTATTCGCCCGTGCACGTTTGTGAAACTACCGCGTTTCTCGACATGCGCGCAACCGGGCAAAAAGTAATGGCTGACCGCTGTGGTGCCGTTGGTGTGAATGTCGCTGGCGGCAAGGAAATCCAGCCGCGCCAAATCATCGGCTGTGATGCCATGCCGCGTCACATCTTCTCCGAAAACAAGCAGGGAGCGGATTGTGCCGTTGCGAATCAATCTGGCGAAGACCGGCAGGTTGACGCCGGGCGGTGAAGCAGCAATGCCGAGCAGTTGCGCCCCCTTGGTGTTTGGATTCCTGTCGGCGCACAAGAGCAGGTTGTCGGCCGGTCCAGAGCGCGGCACACAGTCGGTGGGGGCGCCCAGAAACTGGGCCAACCGCCGCACAAGGTACAACTCTTCATTCGTCAGGCGTGCGGAAGCGACAATGGCAATGTGGCCGGGGACGGCCTTTTTCAAGGCCGCAGCGATGCCATTGATTGCATCCTCCCAGTCGGGGCTGGTGAGTTTTGATCCGCCGGGGCGCGTCAATCTGTCAGTTCGTTCAATCCAGCGGTAATTCAGTCTTCCGTAATCGCACATCCAACACGAATTGACGGCGTCATTTTGCCGCGGGGTGAACCTGTAGATGCAGTTTTCGCGCGAACCGATCACGATGTTGCATCCGGTGCCGCAACTGGCGCACAGGCTCATGGTTTCTTTGAGAAACCATACCCGCATCTGGAACCGGAAATCCTTCGACGTAAGAGCGCCAACCGGGCAAATGTCAGCGGTGTTGAGCGTGTAATTGTTGTCAAAGGTTGTGCCGGGATAGGCAGCGATCGCGCTGTAGCTGCCGCGATTTATGATCCCAAGCGCGTCATCGCCAACAACGTCGCGTGTGAATCTGATGCATCTGGAGCAGAGAATGCAGCGCTCTTGATCCAGCATGATCCTCGGTCCAAGATCGATTTGCTTGTTCTTGTGGACCTTGGTCTCGGCAAATCTCGAGCTCGCCCGGCCATATTCAACCGAATACTCCTGTAGCTTGCATTCGCCAGCTTGATCGCATATCGGGCAATCCAACGGATGATTGATCAACAGGAACTCGAGCACGCTTTGCCGCATCAGTTTTACGGTGGGCGTTGAAGTGTAAATCTCCATCCCGGGCGAAACCGGCGTCGCACAAGCAATGGCAGGCCGCGGCGATTTCTTTATGACGAGCGACCCGTCGGGCTGGCGCACTGGTTTGCGGTCAGGCCCAAGTGCGGGCACTCCGTATTCCACAAGACACATGCGGCAGTTGCCCGCCACCGGCAGCTTGGGATGATAACAATAATGTGGCACGGTCACCCCCGCCAGCTCACAAGCCTGCAACATTGTGGTCGGCACCTGCCGCCCCTGCCAGTCCGGCATCGTGCGCGGAACAAGCACAGTGCGGCCGTCCACCGTGACGCTTATCATTCCCGGAGGGGAAGCCAAAGGGTCATTAGATTGTTGCGACTGCTTCATCACAAATCCATGTCCGTCATTGTACCTCCGCAAAAGCCCGGTCTGGTCTTTTGTCCGCGGTTGCCTGCACTTTGGCGCGGAATTCGTCCCCGAACTTGACCAGGAGACTCTGGACCGGCCATGAGCAGGCTTCCCCGAACGCGCAAATGGTCCTCCCGCCCGGGATTTGGTCCGCAACGCTCAACAGCAGCGCGAGGTCAGCAGGCTGTCCATTGCCCTTTGCCAGACGCCGCAGAATCTTGGCCATCCAGAGCGAACCCTCCCGGCAAGGTGTGCATTGACCGCAGCTTTCATGGGCAAAAAACTCGCTGATGTTCGCCAGCACTTCCACCATGTCGGCCGAATCATCCAATACGATGATCGCCCCCGAGCCGGACATGCTCCCTGCTGCTGACACGGAAGTGAAATCGTACGGCAGATCGAGCACGTCCATTTCGGTTTCGAACATCTTTCCGTCAGCGGCCCTCTTGGTCACCCGGACCTTTTCTCCGGCTCTGAACACCTTTGCGGACACGCCGCCCGGAATGATCGCCTTGAGCTGGCGCGCGTCATGGAGCCCGCCCCCAAAAGCCTCGTCGAAAATCAAATCGCGAAACGTCACTTTGCCGACTTCGATCTCATAGCAGCCTGGCCGCTTCACGTGCCCGCTGATGCAAACAAGCCGTGTTCCTGTGTTGTCAGGCGTGCCGAGCCGCGCGTACTCGGCGCCGCCCATGTCCACGATATGTTTTACCGCGCAAAGGGTTTCGACGTTGTTGACAATGGTCGGGCATTGGTAAAGGCCAAGCACGGCGGGAAAATATGGAGGTTTGATCCTCGGATAGGGGCGTTTGCCTTCGAGCGACTCGATCAGGCCTGTTTCCTCCCCGCATATGTAGGCGCCGGCACCGCGATGTATGTAAATGTCAAGGTCGTATCCAGTTCCCAATATGTTTCTGCCAAGGAAACCTGCAGCCCGGGCTTCTTCGAGCGCCCGTTCCAGAATGCGGGCGCCCTCGATGAATTCGCCCCGGATGTAAATGAATGCCAGATGCACATCGTTCGCATAACAGGCAATGATCATGCCCTCAATCAACTGGTGCGGGTCACGGTGAATGATCTGCCTGTCTTTGAACGTCCCGGGCTCGGATTCGTCGGCATTGCAAACAAGGTAAATGGGTTTCCCGCTTTTGCGGTCCACAAGCGACCATTTCATCCCGCACGAGAAGCCTGCGCCGCCTCTGCCTCGGAGACCAGAAATCTCGACTTCACGCCTGATTTGTTCTTTCGGGCCAATGGCGGTACCGTCGGGCTGCGCAACCGGCTGGAGCGCCAGCGCTTTTCGCAGCGCCTGATACCCGCCATGACGGAGATAACATTCGATATCTGTGCTGTATCCGGGCTTGCGGATGTTTTTCAGGATTAAGTGTCGTTCAGAAGGCATGACAGCTTGACTCCGGGATCGAAAAGCTTAGCATATACAGCAGTTGGCGTTGCCGAGTGGTGTAACGGTAGCACAGCAGACTCTGGATCTGTTTGTCATGGTTCAAATCCATGCTCGGCAGCCAAACCGCCTTGCCGCTCTGTCCGGCATTTGCATCTGCACTCGTCCAACAGCTTGTCAACCTGTTCAATCGTCATTTGTTCGTGCTGGGTTTCGTTGCACATAATCACAGGTGCAGTGCCGCAACTGGCAAGGCATTCCACAAACTCGACGGTAAACAACCCGTCGGCGCTGGTTTGCGGCCCCGGTTTCTCAGGGTTCAATCCAAGCCTCTCGCATATGTGCCGATGGAGCTGATGCGACCCGGCGAGGGCGCAGCTCAGCGTTCGGCATATGCGAAGGTGGAACCTGCCGAACGGCTCACGCCTGAACATCGGATAGAACGTCACCAGTTCCAGCACGTTGATCGGGCGCAACCCGAGCTTGCGCGCTGTCCACTCGATCGCTTCCGGCGAGATGCAACCAAAATGCTCCTGCAACGCATGCAACACCATCACAACCGCACTGCGTGGCTGCGGGTAACGCCCGACCAACGAATCAACTTTTTCTTCAACCTCTTTGGGCAGGGCCCAGCTCATGGTCTTAAATGAAGTTTTGCGGCGGCAAGTTCGATCAGCTTCACCTGTCGCATTCTCCCATTACAAAATCGAGCGACCCCAGAATTGAAACGATGTCACTGATCATGTGGCTTGGCAGCAACTGTGGCAACACGCTCAACGTTACAAAGGACGGCGACCGGATTTTGAGCCTGTATGGCGTGCCGCCGCCGCGGCTGTTTATGTAAAAGCCCAGCTCGCCTTTTGGGTTCTCAGCGCCAAAGTAAACCTCGCCCGGCGGAGCATTAAGCCCTTGCGTCGCAAGAATGAAATGATGAATCAACTCTTCCATTTTGGTTTCCACTGATTCCTTTGGTGGAAGGCTGATCTTGAAGTCGGGATGGTTGACCGGCCCTTCCGGCAGTTGATCGAGGCATTGACGTATTATCCGCACGCTCTGCCGCATTTCTTCCATCCGAATCAGATAGCGGTCATAGCAATCTCCAACCGAACCCACCGGCACGTCAAAATCCAGCCTGTCATACACAAGGTACGGCTGTGCTTTCCGCACATCGTAGTTGACGCCGCTTCCACGCAGATTAGGCCCTGTCAGGGCGTAATCGACAGCCATCTGCCGCGGGATAACTCCAAGACCGCGTGTGCGGTCCACCCAAATCCGGTTCTTCGTCAAGAGCTGATCAACTTCGCCTACTGTTACCATGACTTCACCGAGGAACTTCCCGCAGGCGTCAGTCCAACCCGGGGGAAGATCGCGGGCAAGCCCTCCTATCCGCGTGTAGCTTGTGGTGAAGCGCGCGCCAGTGAGGGACTCGCACAAGTTGTGGATTTTCTCCCGTTCCGTGAATGTGAGCAGGAAAACGGTCATCGCACCTGCATCCATAGCCCATGAACCTATGCCCAGCAGATGCGACGATATCCTTGCCAGCTCGCAGCAAATGACTCTGATGTACTGGCAACGAAGCGGCAGTTCGCGGTCAATCCCGAGCAGTTTCTCCACCGCAAGCGCGTAGGCCACGTTGTTGGCCACTGGCGCCAGGTAATCAAGCCGGTCCGTGTACGGTATGAACTGCGTATAGGTCATGCTCTCGGCGATCTTCTCATCGCCGCGATGCAAATAGCCAATGTCCGGCCATGCGCCCTTCACCATCTCGCCGTCCAGCTCAAGGACAATGCGCAGCACCCCGTGTGTCGAAGGATGCGATGGCCCCATGTTGAGAATCATCCCGTCCTTGCGCTCAACTGCCGGCTCGACGGCAGAAGGTGGCAAACCCGTGCCCGGAGTTCTCCCGCCGACGTCCAATACTCGGCCCGCGGAATCTGCAAAATCGAATTGCCGTTTATCTCCCATTTTGACGTTGTCAGCTTTCGTCGCCTCTTGACCGCGGCTCGCGCTCAACTGTGTCTTTTCCGCCTGGTTTTGTGACAAAGGGCCCGCCTTCGAGCGGAGCCGCCTCCGTAAACGCCACATCCGGCGCTTCACTGGGTTTGCCGCATAACGGGAAATCTTTTCGCAACGGATGATACGGGTATCCCTCCCACATCAGGATTCGCCTCAAATCCGGGTGCCCGCGGAACCGGATTCCCATCATGTCATACACTTCACGCTCGTGCCAGTTTGCTGCAGGCCAAACGCGGGCCAGTGTTGGAATCTCGGGCTGATCTCCCGACAATGCGGCCTTGAGACGGAGATGACAGTTGTGGCGCAGGCTGTACAACTCATACACCAAGGTCCACCGCGGTTCTTCCCCAAGATTGTCGATGCTGGTTATGTCCAGCAAGAACTCGAATGAGAGGGTTTCCCGAGCAAATCTGCAAACGTCCGCAATGCGTTCAGGCTCGATCAACCGGAGCGTGATTTCGCCCCTGAACTCCACCGGGTCGGTCACCACGTTTGGGAACTCGACAAGCAGTTGCGTTGCCAGATTGCGCGCGCTCATGTGGCATGGGAAATTCGGTGCGGTTCCGCATCAGGCCGCCGCTCCTTTTTGAGCAGTGCAAATGACGGCTCGCGATCCACCTTGGCCTGCAGTTTCATCAGCGCGTCAAGGAGCGCTTCGGGCCGGGGCGGACACCCCGAAACATACACATCAACCGGCAAAATCCGATCGACCCCCTGCAATACCGCGTAACTCCGGTACATTCCGCCGGTTGACGCGCAGGCGCCCATTGCAATCACCCATTTCGGCTCTGTCATTTGTTCATAAAGGCGTTTTACCACCGGCGCCATCTTGTACGTCACCGTCCCGGAAACAATCATCACATCCGATTGCCGCGGCGAAAACCGCATCACCTCCGCCCCAAAACGGGCGATGTCGTATCTGCTCGCGCCAGTTCCCATCAGCTCGATTGCGCAGCACGCAAGGCCCATCGGCATGGGCCAAAGCGAGTTCTTTCGGCACCAGTTGATGAGCGCATCCAGACGCGTGACAATCACTTCACCTTCACGCCGAGGATCGCATTGGATTACTGAGTCGGCCTTCATTGCTTGTTCATGAGCAACAGCGAATTGCGCGCAAGCTAACCCCCGCCGCCACCTCCCGCAAGCCGATTGTCGAATCGACACCGGGAGATCAGGTCCCGTGGACCGCGACGTGCCCCCGGAACACACCGTGCCCCCGGGAACACACAGTGCAGCTCAGCCGCAATCGAACAATCCCACCGGGAGAGGATAGCTCTGCAAAGCGCTGCGCCAATGTTTCCCCTTGGTTCACCGACGGGCTGCAAGCCACGCATCGGGTGTGATGCCTTTTGCATGGACAAGCATTTCGCGGTCCCAAGTAACCAGGGACGTTCGCGTCAGCCGGGCCGTGGCCGCATATATCGCGTCAGCACCATGCAGCAGATGCTTGCATCCAGTGTAATCATGCCTTCGGCTCCAGACGTTCTCTGCCTGCTTCAAGGAGCTCACGGGCTGTTGGTCCAGGGGCGCTTTCCGGTATCTGGAGCTTCCTTAATTCCTCGAGCCAGTTTGCCCCTCGCGCCGATGAACCACTAGCGGTGATTGGCTCTGTCAGCCAGCGCCGATAAAGCTCGATGGCGACTTCGCGGATGTGCCGGCCTTCCAGTGCGCTTTTGGCTTTGACCTTGCGGTAAAGCTCATCTGGCACTTCGATAGTTGCTTTTATACGGCAATTTTTACGGTTTCCTGTATTTCTGTCAAAATTGGCAAGGCTCAGATTCAGGCTTCGTCATCCCGCTGCACGCAGTGCTCGAGCCGGAACCCGGGATGAGGCCATCTTGCAGAAGTCGGTCAGATTACCAACGGCTTACGTGCAAAAACCGCGTTGTGCGGGACCAGGACAAGCCCGCCGTTTTTCCCCGGCGTCATGGGATGTGAGTTTCGTCTGCGACGTGAATTCGAACCCGGCTGACTGATTGCGGACAGCGAGCTGCGCTCCAGTTTCGGTGCACCTGTGGTGCGCCATCAATCCAGGCGGTCAATTTCCGTTGGCGTGTCGTTCAATGGACCCGGGCATTAAAGGTTTGTGCAATCGATAGAATCGAGTGCCCGCAGGCACTGGCTCGATGTACTGCAGATTCGGCCCGTTCGTCTCATACGGAGGGGGAACCTCCGGCCAGTCAATCGAGACACTCGGCAGTGAATTGGTTGCCTCCAATACCCAGCCCGGCGATGGCCATGGCCAGGACAGGACCACAGAGCCATCGCCAAGAGCCACAGCCAAGACTGGCGCAATCGGACTTTGAGGTTCTTCTGGGAAACTCCAGAAACCGCCGGTCAAAACATAATCGCCACCGCTCATTTGCCCAGCATCTGCCTGGCCTGCCGTTCCTGTGACAGAGAAAACCCCGCCTGTGCTGGTTCCGCCGCCACCGGCTATTGTTGACCACGCGATCGAGTACTGCGCTCGGGCGCAAACGAGCCAGGCCATGGCGGACACAAGAAACAGCAAGCAGCGCCTCCACGAAGCTGCAGGCCGAAATCGAACCTTGGCAAACCTGCCGGCGCCGAGGGTCGATTGGGTCACAGAGCCGTTATCGGATTTTTTCTGGCCATGCATAAGCGCTTCATTTTGATCAGAGTCTCACTTGGCCGATCAACCAACGCACAGCGGCGCGCCGAACTTCGGCGTCCGTTCCTTCCCAGCGCAGCAATCCGTCCGGCTGCCCGGCGGCAACAAACTGGCGCCGTGCCAGTGAAAGTGACTCATCTGTCTCACCGGCCACCCAGAGCTTTGTTGGGGGCGCGATTGCGAGCATGCCTGGCAAATCGCCGTACTTCGCTCCGCCGGGGAGAAAATCCACATGTTGCAGGTCGAGGACCTTGCCGAATCGGAATCCGCCTGTGTCAACTGCAGCGAACTGAATCGCGCCACCGGATTGGGCAACCGCGGCTGCGACCCACGGGCCTGCGCCATCGAGGCCTGCCATACCAAGCTTCGCGGTGCCTTGGTTCTTCAAGTGGCGTGTCAAGGTCAGCAAATCATGAACGCGTTGAGCAAACAATGAATGATTGTACCCGAACGTGTAAGCGGCGGCTTCGCGGGGATTGTTAACCCTGCGCGTACGCGTGACCTGCTTGCCGTCTGCAAGAAACTCGCCTTGAAACAACAGGTCAACACCTGCCACAGTCAATCCGGCCTCAACAAGCTCTTGCACTTCAGGGCGCGTTTTGATTTCACCGTTGGCCGCGGACACAAACAACCCGGCTTTCCCGTTTGTATCCACCCAGACAACTGTGCCGCGCGCGGATTGTTTGGGTCGCAAGAGAATGACGGGCAGTTCCTCACCATGCGTTTGGTTCTTAAGGATCAGTGTCTCAACAGCAGTCCCGCCCATGTCGATCGAGGATTTGTGCGTTGCCGAGACTTCGCCCGTTTCGGCCAGGTTTCTTCCTATCACAATGTCTATTCCGCCAGCCCAAACGCGGCGGAAAGTCCCAGCGTCTTTTTCTGCTTCGCGCAGGAGTTTCGTCGAATCTTCGTTCAGGTATTTGAGAAGGCGTCGTTCGAAGTCGGGCCCGCCTTCGGGCTTTGGATGCTGTTCATCCCAGACGGACATTTCGGCTCGAGACAGCCGCTTGTAATCGGACTCGATGACGGGTTCGGGGATGCCCAATTTGAAATGGCGGTTGACCCACGAATACATCGCGGCTCTGCTGACATAGTTGTAGTTGTGGCCGAAGTGTTCGGCGCACTTGATCATGACATTGTCAGGGTGTCCGAGCATTGTGTAGTGCTGTTTCAGCTCTGGGAAACCTTTTGTGGACATTTCCTTGGTCCAGTCGTATGCGCTGGTCAAGCCGAGCGGTTTGGGGGCAAAAAGCGCCGCGAACTCGACGTTGCCGGTTCCCATGCGCAATCCGCATGCGTTCTCGCATGTGCAGCCACCTTGCATTGCAGTCGAGACCATCACCGCCGGAAAAGCCAGCGTCGGCCGTGGATCAATTGCGCACAAAATGAATGTTTGTGTTCCGCCGCCGCTTGCACCGGTGACGCCGATCCTGTCAGGGTCCACGTCCGGCAGGCTCAGAAGAAAATCCAGAGCGCGGATTGAATTCCACGTTTGCAGTCCCATAACACTTTGGAAGCGCGCTTCGGCTGCAGGGCTGAACAAGCCCCAATTCTCCTCGGTGTTCATTTCCGGGCGTTGTTTGGAGAATCCGTGTGCCAACGCTTGGGAAATCTGCACGCTGTCGGCGTAGCCAATCATGTCATAGTGAAAAACAACACAGCCCATCCGCGCCAATTGCACGCACCGGGCCTGCAAAGGGCTTCGCCCGCCTTCCTCGAATCTCTCAGCGCCTTCGACGATCTCGCGCTTGACCGCTTCGGCGCCGGCGTCGTGGAAACGCCCGTCATTCCAATGCCCGTGAGGCGACAGGATGCCGGGCCGGCGCTTGTCGCCGGACGAATCCTTTGGCCTGTAGAGATTGCCAGTGACGTAGAACCCAGGCAGGCTCTCAAAATACACCTTTTCAACCGTATAGTTGTCCCGATCGATCTTCCCGTGAATCACAGCGTTCAGGGGCGTTCGTGTCGGCATAGGCCAAAGGCCGAGCGCGACCAGCATTTGCCTGCGCACGCGTTCGGCGCGGCGGTTCCATTCTTCAACCGAATTGCACGGCGCAAACGGAAAGTAGCCGTCAAGGTCTTTCAATGGCTGAAGCCGGACGTCATTGGGCAATTGACCCTCGGGAAGCGCCCGGGGTACGCCCGCACAAGCCGGCACAAATTCGCTGAGGAGTGCAAGGGTTCCCGACAGAACCGCTGTCCGAACCAAGAAAGAGGCAGAAGTCAAACTCATGCGTGCAGTGTATTTGGAAAATGAACCTCTGCCAAGCTTCAGATTGGTGATATCAGGCACAGCAAGTTGCCCCGCATATTTCCCAGCCCGGCGTAGCCGGAACCAAAGTTGCCCGACGGCCAACGCCCCGGCTCTTGCACCCCCGGACCTTCAGCGACGCCGGGCTGGGAAATATGCCCTGCGACTCCGTCG
>JARYMD010000073.1 GCA_029907285.1 Verrucomicrobiota bacterium
CAGGCGCGGGAGGAAGCACGGGCCGAGTTGCAGGAGTTGGCGCGCAAGGCGGAGCAGGCACGCGCCGAGGTGCCGGGCATTGAGGCGGAGTTGGACGCCATATCCATGCGGCTGAACGCGCCGCGCGAGCGGATGCGGGAGGATGGCTTGAAGGAGGTCTTGGGCGGCGCGATTGGCGACCAGCCGGTTTACTATTCGAGCCAGAATCTGATTGCGGCGGCGAGCATCAGCGCTGACGAGTTGTGGCCGACGAATTCGGCGCCGTGGGCGCACGCTTCGACCGGTCGCAACCTGACCGGCACGAACGTGACGCTGGGATTGTGGGAAGTGGACGGGGCGGTGTTGACGAACCATGTCGAGTTTGGCAGCCGCGCCCGGCAGGTGGACCACTCGGCGACCAACCAGATTCCGACCCACTGGCACGCGACGGGCGTGGCCGGAACGATGGCGGCGGGGGGCGTGCTTCAGTTCACGCTCAACGGCCAGCCGGCAAGACTGCTGCGCGGGGCGGCGTTCGAGGCAGCGATAAATGGGTATCGTTTTGATCCCCGATTTGGAGGCAAGATTCTGGAAGCTTCCGGAGGAGTTGTCACCGGGCAGCCATTGCGCCTTTCAAATCATTCTTACGGGGCCGCTGGCGGCTGGCTTCAGCAGACGATTCAGGTGTTGCAGGGCGGACAGACCAACACCATCACCAACGCGTGGATATGGCGGGGTAGTTTGGCTTTTCCAGAGGAGTGGAGGTTCGGCTACTACTTTCCCGACGTCAGCGACGGCTCCGGATGCACCCAGATTGACGCACTTCTTTCGACCAACGCCACCAGGCACTTGATGGTGTATGCCGCAGGGAATGACCGATTGACCGGTCCCGGAACGCCCACCGCATACTACTACCGTTCCGGCACCAACTGGTATGATTGGACGCGGGTGGACAACCCGCCGGCCAACTCGCGCGACTGGCGCAACGGCGACGGTGATACCTACGGTTTTGACACGATCTTGGCTCCGGGCACGGCCAAGAATGTTCTGACGGTCGGCGCGGTGCGGGACGTGTATCGGGTCGTTGGCAGCGAGATTCAGTATGGTTACGCTACCAACGCCAGCATCGTCCTTGCGCCGTTCTCCGGGTGCGGGCCGACCGATGACGGGCGCATCAAGCCGGACATCGTAGCTGTGGGACAGGCCAACCCAAATCTGCGGACGTTTGGGATCCTGACGCCGATTGATGGCACGACCAGCAATTACTGGTCGTTGTGGGGAACGAGTTTCGCCGCGCCGGGTGTGTCTGGTGGGCTGGGATTGGCGATGCAGCGGCGTCAACAGCTTTGGCCGAACCTGGACCCGAATCTGGATGCGTGGCGCGGCTCGACTTGGAAAACGCTGGCCATTCACACGGCTGACGATGTGGGCGCACCCGGTCCGCACTACTTGGGAGGCTACGGATTGTTCAACGCTGCGTCATGCGTGGCGCAGATTGAACTGGACCAGCAACATGGGCGCGGCACGCACATCAAGGAGTTCCAGTTGGCCGTAGGGCAGTCGTTGGCATGGGAAGTGGATTTGACCAGCGGTGTGCCGTTCCGGGCGACGCTGGGCTGGAGCGACCCGGCTGGCCCGCAACTGACCAACGTGATGGTGGACCCGACTAGCCCGGTTTTGGTCAACAACCTTGACCTGCGGGTCGAGCGAGTTGGGGCGACGAACATCTACTATCCGTGGATTCTGAATCCCGATCTGACGAACAAGACGGAAGCGGCGCGGAGCGCCGCCGCCACGACCGGCGTGGACAACCGGAACAACGTCGAGCAGGTGTTTATCGCCAATCCCCCCAGCGGACGTTATCGCATCGTTGCGACGCACTCCGGCGCGCTGCCGGGTGGG
Source organism: Verrucomicrobiota bacterium (assembly GCA_029907285.1). Lineage (GTDB taxonomy): Bacteria > Verrucomicrobiota > Verrucomicrobiia > Limisphaerales > J093 > JAAYVR01. Next base: position 1,882 of record JARYMD010000073.1, read on the forward strand.
CCTGCACCAACGGCGCAGTGGGCGTCGTTGCAGACCACAGGGGACACACCGCTGCCGCCGGTGTTCACCGCGATTGAGGCCAGTCCATCCGGGACGAACATGCTGCTCACGTTCACTGCCGATCCGGGCGCATATTTTCATCTGCTGACTTCGACCAATCTGGTCAACTGGCAGACGAACGCCACGGTGAAGGCCGAGGCGGTGACGAACTCGATATTGGTGCACGCCGCCGACCCGTATCGGTTCTGGAACTTGCGGCGACAACAGTAAGTGACCATGCACTGTCGTTGCTTCATCGCGTTGACTCTTGCCTCTGCCTGGCTGGGCGTTGCCCAGCCAGGCAGAGCACAGGGAACGATTGCGTATTCCCAGCCCGCAAGTCCGATAGTCTTGCGGGACGAGTTTTTCGGGCAGTTTTATTCCTTCGATATGGATGGGGATGCGAATTCCGAACTGACGTTCGGATACGACTTCCATTTCGTCGGCGTGCGGAATGAGAATGGGACGCGTTCGCTCTCGTTTGTAAACCCGCCGCCGGACTTTTACGCTGACCCGCAACCATTGCCCAGCGGGTTTCTCATTGGGCCGGAGAGCGGTTCCGGACAACTGCAATGGTTCACCTCCTATCCACCGCCGTATAACTTTAACAATTTGGTCACGATCGTTAATACCGGAACGAGCGGTGCGTTTGCCGGACAACATGCCTACATGGGGATCGAATTCCAGCGCGCGAGCGGCACGCATTACGGCTGGGTTTCGCTTTACGTGGATTGGTTTGCGCCGGTGGCCGTGATTGACTCTTGGGCTTGGGAGACACGGCCTGGCGTGCCGATTCTAGCGGGCGCCGTGCCCGAACCGTCCACTTGCGTGTTGTTGGTTGGAGGGTGCGTGTTGGTGGTGTGGTTCAGACGAAAGAGGAATGAAAGGAGGGGCTAACAAAATCACTGGAGCGAATCCCGCCCGCTGGGCGGGATCGCTCAGTTCTGGCGTTAGGCGTTAAAATCTATGGAACACCCTCCGCCTCCAAGTTCAGATAGTTCTTCAAAAAACAAGGCAAGACGGGGCATGGGGCCGCGAGCGTACCTCATCTGCGCCATCGTGTGGTTCGTTATCGGCGTTGTCAGGTTAGTTTTCCCTTCATCTGAAACTCACCTGCTATCTAGTGAGGTGCAAGGGGCGATAGCTCTCGCGGCGGCGCTGGTATGCGTGTGGAGGGCCTATGCAACGAAGCAAGCCTAACAAAATCGGTCGAGCGAACCGCCGCCCCGCTCCTCCGCTCGACGCCGGGCGGCAGTTCGAGGGTGCCTCGTGCGCTCGACTGTCCCTGTCGGCGGCGGTCGCTCACCTCTGTCGTTAGCCGGCCAGACCACGCGCTCAGCGCACAACAACGCCCACAACATGAAGACACGAATCCAAAACAAAATCCTCGCAGTGACCGTCACGTCCTTCCTCTGGCTTCCGTTCCTCTCGCAAGCACAGGAGGAAAGGCCAAAGGAACGCCCGCAGGCGGGCAACTACTACTCGGCTCACAGTTACGAGTCGAAGCGACCTCCGATGCCGCCCTTGCCATTCAATCCGTTCCCTGAGCTTCCAGTCTATGCCATCGGTGAGCGGACGTTTATCTATGACGACCGCGCGGTGGATTACGAGGCACTGCGGAAAGAGGCAGCGGAGCGCGCAGCCGCCGAGGCAGCAAACCAACCGGCAGTCGCAGAAGGTGGCGAAATGATGTCACCGCTTGAATCCGGCAGCGATCTCCGGCTGAAGATTGAAACGTTTGATGCCGGGGTCAAAGTGGTTTCGTTCAATACGATTACCGGGCTGGTCTATCATCTTCAGCAGAAGAACGACCTCAACGATCCGCAATGGACGACAATCCGAACGCTCGTGGCCACATCCACGAACGCGGATTATACAATCGAGGATGGCGCAATGGGCTTTTACCGCGTCTTGCAGGAGGACGAAACCATTCAGTTTCCCGACTGGTTTGACGCGATCTACCAGTTGATGGAATTCACGGTTTACACGCCGGTGACGGCCGGAACGATTGACTTGGAACTTTATGCCGACGGGAATTTGATCTTCACGGATTCCGGACCCATCCCGCCGAACGGGACGGTGCGGCTGTATGATCAGAACTACGACCCTGCCCAATGGCCAAACACGGGCTATTACGGTGTGGGCGAGTGGGAACTTCGCGTCACCGTGACACCGGCGGCGGCGTTTCGAGGCGCCGCGGCGCAGGCGCAGCGACGAGTGAAGAAAGAAGGCAGGCAGCGCAACCCGCCATTCACGTACTACGGCATGACCGTTGAACAGGGAGGCATTTTCAGCACCGCCACGACAGCGCAGGATGAAGTGGATGAGTTTATGTTCTTTTATTTGTCGGCGAACTATCAGGCGTGTGACATCGTCGATTGGAACTTCAACCTGGTCGATCCGATTGACCGGAGCATCATGCCAGGCTCGGCCACGCTTTACGACACAAACCAATGGGCACCATTGCGGCAATATGTATCGAGATCGACAGCAACCAACACTTTGTCAGCATATATCGACTACCTCCATTATTTCGGCCACGGCTCCTCGACCTCCATCGGAAGCGGCAATGCGGCCACTATGATTACACTGAGCCAGCTCAACGCGTCGGCGTTTTTGAAAACCAACAAGCTGACCTATGTGGCGCTGGACGGCTGCCGGACTTGTGACGGGACTGATTTCATCAATGCTCTCGTCGGTTTTCGCAAGACCATGACGAGGTTCGAGTTTGTGAACAAGGGACTCGATCCGCATTTCGGGTGTGGCTGGAACAAGAGCAAGGCGGTTGGCTGGGTGCTTCAGGGCACAGTGAACGACCGGCATTTCTGGTACTGGTCGGATTTTTATTATGATCTGACAAGGCGGAATGCGAACGGCTTTATGTTCCGACAATATAAGCAAGCGGCAGACTTTGCCAAAAATCCGCAAGGTGGAAGCCCGTTCCATAACCTGCAGACAAAGCCTGACGCTGCGGGTTTTGTCATGGTGGGGTGTGACGAATGCCGCTTTGACGAAAGGCCGGGAATTGTCCAGTGAAGCGGGGTTATTACATTGTCGGGATCGGGGTGCTGCTGGTCGCGCTCCTCCTCTGGTTCAGCCGTCAGACGCGCCAAGCTACAGGTGTATCGTCTGAGACCACCGCTGCGACCAGCGTCTCAGCAACGGTTACACAGTCGCCGCAGCCAGCACCACTCGGTCAAACCAACAAGTTTGCCATTCCGCAAAAATTGATGGAGGAACTCAATAAATTCATCGCGATCACACAACCGTACGGCCTTGAACGTCCAATCACAAAGGCGGATGTGACGTACTTCACAAATGCATTCAAAACAGACATGACACTGGAGACCAAGACACATCTGGTCACGTTTTTTGACTACCGCGTTACTCATTTCTTGGCGACCTACGACATGTCAAATCCGGTCACGGATGCGGAAGGACAGGCAGAAGCGAGGCGCAAATGGTATCAAGCCACAGCTAGATGGAGCGAACAGGAGGCGCTGGCGGAAACGCACCGAATACTTGCTAGCCTTGGAATTCATGGTGAATGGACCAATCAAAAGGCCGAACCTTTCACACTGACCGTGAAAAACCCACAAGGCGAGCGTGTGCGCGTCACGCCCTTTTACACAGTAACTTTGGAAAGCGAGAATGGAATGGTGAGGGCTGAGTTTCGCATGGGACAGTCCGGGCCGGGGCGCCTGACAGAGTGGTATTGTCGCATTCGGCCGAGTGGACAAGAGTGATGATTGGTGGCCTGATTATAGTTTGTTTTAGCATAAGAGGGCCGGCTAACAAGGTCACTGGAGCGAATCCCGCCCGCTGGGCGGGATCGCTCAGTTCTGACGTTAGCCCGTGACGTCGCGGGCGAATCGAACACGCACAGCAACCAAAAGGTCAACAAACGAAAACCAAAACGAAAACAACCAACCAAATTGCAATCGCAATGCTGCTGGTTCTTTCTGCGAACCAGCAACCAGTTCACGCCATCGAAGATCTCCGGCTCCTGATTCAGGGCACCAATGCGCCTTGAGGAGGGATTATGGCGGACATGATTCATGTGACACTACAGTATTCCGACGCCGTCCTCACGGCGTTGCTGCCGATCTTTTCGGACTTTGCTAAGAAGCTGGAACTGCCCGTTCCCGTGCCCATTACGGTTGGGCATGTGCAGCATTTCAATACTCGAGGTCCAGTCATTCCGGGGTATCCAATTGACGTCAGGGGATACCTCGTTCTGACGAACGGCTGGCGTTTTTGGTATGCTTTGGGACACGTTGACTCGTTCGAGTCTCCTGAGAATTTTTACACCCTCCAAGACCTGGACCGGGTGCCAGAATACGTTGGAACATTGAAGATGAGTAAACGCGAGGCGGTCAAGCTGGCTCGGGACACCCTTAAGAAGATGGACTACGCCGAGAAGTTGCCTCAGACTTCCAAACAACCGAAAAAGGTTGCAGGCCCGCTGAAGTGGCGTGGCGAAACGCTGCCTTATTACGAGGTTGAATGGAAATGGAAAACGGGCGACAAAGAGCGCGTAATCAGGTTCAACATTGACGGACAGGAGAGAAAGGTGACCAAGTTTTTTTCAGCCACGACGAATTTGTGGTCCGAGGCTCCCAGGGTTGATGTAGTTCCCGAGTTGGAGTCTGAGTATCGGAAGCGTGTTATGGAAGGGAAACAGATTCACCGCCGGGACCCGCCACCCGCCCGGCTGCCACCCCCTTGAAAAAATCGGTGCAGAAGCTTCGGCTGGTCCAACAAGATCACTGGAGCGAACCGCCGCCCTTGCCGAACATCGAGAAGACACCCGAAATCACCAGCACCACAAAGAACGCGATTAGCAGAGTTGTGTTCATCACCGTGACGATGCCATATATGTTCGTTATTTCGCACAACTGGAAAGTGTTTTCGCCAAAAGCACGCAACATGGTGGCGGGTGCGCATGGGCAGCGTTCGCCGCGCAGAAATTCTCTGGAAATGCTCAGGCCCGAGGGCTGTGCGAGCGCTTGAAAGTAGCGTACCTCAGCATGGCGGCAGCGCGGTGAGCCGCCGGCCAAGGGCCGCCCGCAGCGGCAGCGGGCGCGCGCAAGCCGGTGTAGCGGGCGAAAGTGCCGCCGCGGGCAGCGCGGGCGGGCTGAAAACCGCATTCGTGCGCGCATAACCGGGCAACCATTGTATCATCAGAGCAAAGCTGCCCAGGGCAACGCCACTTTTCAACAGCCTGCTATCACAGCGATCAGGACTCAGACATCAATGAAATCTCTTAATTCGTCTTTAAGCCATTCCACGCGCCGAGGGCCGAATGGCGACCCCATGAGTTCTTGATAAACGCAGCAACAGGCTTTGTGAAGGCGCCCTTGTGCATCCTTGTAAATGACTCGAAATGGCATTCTGTTCCACCACCCAGTTGCCCAATAGGCAAGAGGAATCCACCAAATGTGGAGAGGTTCACATCCGCGTTCCCTCAAATCTCGTTGCACGGCTTCACGAAACCACATTGCGCCCAAAAACCACAGTACGGCCACGATGCCAGGTGCAGCTGCGAGCAAGAAGTAGGGTCTAACATCCCCGCTCATTTGCCCCACATTTCCGGATGCGGTTCGTTGTCATAATTCCAGCGGCGGGCAGCGGCGTCGCTGAATTCGACCCACTTCCACCACCGCTTCCATTCCACATGCCCATCTGGAAAAACCATGTTCGCGCCTTGGCTGTGTACCATTCCAATTCTCACCGGGCCGCTGGAGTCCAACGCGCTTTGGACGTAAACACCGTGAAATACACCCCAACCCGTCAGTTTTACCCAATTGCAGGGCGCACTATTCGTAGTCCCGATCATCTCATCGCCAATCGCAATCATATCCGAAGGCGTTCGGATTTCGCTTGGCTGGCGAGTAACGGTGTCCGCATTCAGTGGAGTTGCCTTGACCAGCCCCCAATTGGCTATCGAAACGCCATTTGCGTTGATGGCGTAACAGAATGGGCGATTGCCCTCGATGTTTGTTGGATACAAGTAACCCAGTGCCGAGGGATCGGTTGTCCAACGGAAAAAGGGCGGAAACGACGGGCAATTGAAAACCTCCGAATTGTTGGCAAGATACGGTAGAATTAGCGCATTCCAAAGGCTCACCGCCGACCCCTTCGGATCAGCGGCACCACGCCCCGCCGGAAGCCAGCGAAAGCAGGTGGGATACTGGTTATGTTCGTCGGCATACAAATTCAACGCCAATCCGAGCTGGCGAAGATTGTTTTGGCAAACAGTTCGCCTCCCCTTTTCTTTCACCCGATTCAGTGCGGGCAACAGGCACCGAGTCTCTGCCCGCCGGGAAACTTTGGTTCCGGCTGGGCCGGGCTGGGAAATATGCGGGCTAGAATCCAATTCTGGGGGCAACACTCAGCCACGCTACCAGGCCGAGCAACCCGGCTACGGTAACAGGCACGCCGAGGCGGGCGAAATCGCGAAAGGAAATGTTGATGCCCATTTCGCGCGCTTGCTGGACGACGATTATGTTCGAGACGCTCCCGACAATAATGAGACCACCGCCAAAGCTGTTCGCCAGTGCCAACACATGGGCGACCGCCGGGTCGGTGAGCGGGACAACCTTCACCAGCAGCAGGACTGCGGCAGCGTTGTTAATGAGGTTGGACAACGCGGCGGTGACCACGGCCAGCATGGGCAGCGACTGGAGATTCACCCCATTGTGGGCCAGCCATTGCGCGGCCTGCTCGCCATAGCCCGTCATTTCAAATGCTCCTGTCACCACAAACAACCCCATGAACAACACCAGAATCGGCCAGTCAACCAGCCTCAACAAATCACCAGCACAGCGGGCTTGTTGCTTATTATCGGCATTGCTGTGGCAAACGGCGGTGTCATGCACTTTCACGGCCGGGCAAATGCCCTTCCAACAAATCTTGAAACTGCTTCGAAATCAATGCCCCTTCCACAAGGTCGGCCAACAACCGGCTGCCCACAGCAACCGGCGAGAACACCAGGTCGGCCCGCGCCAGTTTCAATCGCCATGGGGCCCTGCGGCCAACATGCTGTCAGCCTTTCCCTGATTCGCGGGCCCGCGTGTCGAGGCTTGCTGTTCATGCGCTAATTCGGTTTATGAAACAAGTGGTGATCAGATGTGCTGCAATTCTTTCGGCTGCGAACACTCAAAGCGCGTTTGCTGCGCACGCTGCATTCACTTCTTTGCCAGCAGCGCCCTTTTGGCGGCTGCCAGTTCTTTTTGTTTTGCCGGCCCAACTTGAGGATATTTCAGGTCCAGATCAGCCAGCGTTTCGATGATGGCTGCCGCAACCACAATGCGCGTGAACCATTTGTTGTCCGCAGGCACCACATACCACGGCGCCTCCGGCGTGGCTGTGTTCTGGATCATGTCTTCGTACGCTGCCATGTACTCGTCCCAATGCGCGCGCTCCGCGATGTCGCCGGCGGAAAACTTCCAGTTCTTGTCCGGGTCTTCGATCCGCTCCAAAAATCGCCGTTTCTGCTCCTTTTTCGAGACATGGAGGAAGAACTTGCGCACGACGATTCCGTTGTGCGTGAGGTAACGCTCGAAATGCCGGATGTCGGCGAAGCGCTCCTTCCAGATGTGTTTGCTGACGAGCTGCGGCGGCAGTTTCTGCTTCTCGAGCAGTTCCGGGTGCACCCGCACAACAAGCGTTTCCTCATAATAACTTCGATTGAAAATGCCGATGTGGCCGCGGTTGGGCAGCCGTGTCATGCAGCGCCACAGATAGTCGTGATCCAGCTCCTCCGCTGACGGCGCCTTGAAAGAAAAGACCTGGCAACCCTGCGGGTTGACTCCGGACATGACGTGTTTGATGGTGCTGTCCTTGCCGGCGGCGTCCATGGCTTGAAAAACGAGCAGCACGGCCCATTTGTCCTCGGCGTAAAGCTTGTCCTGCAACGCGGCCAGCATGCGAATCCCATTGGCGGCCAGCCGCTCCTTGAGTTCGGGCTTGTCGTCGGGAGAAAAATCGAGTGTGTCGCCGGGGTCCACATCCTCGAGCCGGAATTTTGCGCCGGTGGTGATGCGGAACGGTCTTGCCAGTTTCCGGGCGGTTTTGACGATTTGCTTCTCCGTCATGTTTTTCCAGTTCATGATATGCCCCTTTGTATCAGAGCTGATGACAAATCAAAACCTTTAGTGTCCGAGCCGGGTTTTCAGGGATGTGACCGAATATCGTGCCTGGCACACTATTGTGCCATGAAAAAAGCATCGAGCTTGACGGCCTGTTGAAGCCAATGCTTGCACGAGGCAGGGCACGCACTCCGGTGCGATTTCCGGGCTGGAATGAGGCCGCGTCTCCTGCAGAACTTCGTCCGCTGGCTTGGCACTGGGGCTACAAGACGAGCAGGTTGTTCGGCGCCGCCTTCGGTACGGCGGCGATGGGAATTTCGCGGTCGAACGTGACCAAGCGAGCGCGGTGGGTTGTGGCCAGGGCTAACAGGTAAACGTTGGTCAGGCGCCGGGGGGTAAGCACCTTGTCCAGCGCAAACAGCGACTGGTCACAGAGGCTCAATGAGTCCGGCCAGAAATGATGGTCGGGCGCGCTGATGGCCTTGCCAAGGCGCCGCGTAATGTCGGCCACGGCCAGACGCCCCGGATAGGCAGGTTGCGATATGATGCGAATACAGGCGTTTTGAGTCAGCGGGCAGGTCGCCCAGCCTTGGGAGCGGTGCTGACCGAACCATTGATGCGCCCGCCGGTGATGCACGTGTGCCGCGTCGAACAACGCGATCAGCATGTTGGCATCCAACAGCGCTATCATGCCACCTCCGATTCCTCCATCAGGGCCTTCACCAACTCCGCCGTAACCACGCGGCCGGAGGCTGGCATGATTTCAAACCCGTTGACGACTTCGTGCCCGGCATGAACCTGAGCGTGCGAAGACACCAGAGCCTGGCGAGCAAGGTCTGAAACAACCTTGCCCGCAGTGCGCTTTGTTCGGCGGGAGATTTCCTTTGCGGCCTCCAGCACATCGTCATCAATGTCGAGCGTCGTTCTCATCAGTCTCATTGTAACGCATCTGATGCACAACGCAATATTCGATGCAGCAAGGCAGGAGATTATTCAGACGAGATGAGACCCACGCTGTCTAACCAACCGGCTGCAGGCAACGCCGGGATCGCGTCTCGGTTGACCGTCGGGCACCATTGGCCCGGCGTCGGTGAGCCGGGACGTTGGCCACTTCGCACGCGCATGAAAAACGCCAACTTCTTCGCGGATCTCGATGTTCGCGCCGTCGAGCGTCCCGATGGTCAACGCGCCGTCGAGCGCGAATTTCATGTTGCCGGTGCCGCTGGCTTCCTTGCCGGCGGTCGAGATTTGCTCGCTCAGGTCGGCGGCGGGACAGATGCGTTGTCCGTTCTTCACGTTGAAATCGGGGAAGAAAACAACCTTCAGCCGGTCGCGCACGACGGGGTCGCGGTTCACGACGTCTGCGATGGAGTTGATCAGTTTGATGATCAACTTGGCCATGAAATAACCGGGCGCGGCCTTGCCGGCAAAGATGAAAGTGCGCGCCGGCAGGTCGGCCTGCGGGTCGCGTTTTAGGCGCAGGTAAAGCGTCAGGATGTGGAGCGCGTTCAGGTGCTGTCGCTTGTACTCGTGGATGCGCTTGGCCTGAATGTCGAACAACGAGGTCGGGTCCACGGTCACACCGGTGTGTTGGGCGATGCACCTTGCGAGCTGGCGTTTGGCGGCGAGCTTGACTTCGCGCCATTCCTGCCGGAACGCGGCGTCATCGGCCAACGATTCCAACCGGCGGAGTTCGTCGAGATTTTTGAGCCAGCCGTCGCCGATGCGGCGCGTGATGAGCTGAGCCAGGGGCGGATTGGCCACGGCCATGAACCGGCGCGGGGTGACGCCATTGGTAACGTTGCAAAACTTCTCCGGCCACAGCTCGGCAAAATCGCGCAGGACGGTTTGCTTGAGCAAATCCGAATGCAGCCGCGCGACGCCGTTGACGTGGTGGCTGCCGACGGTGGCCACATGCGCCATGCGGATGTAGCGTTCGCCGGTCTCGTCAATCAGCGACATCCGCGCCACGCGCGCCTCGTCGCCGGGGAACTGGGCGCGGACTTCGCCGAGGAACCGGCGGTTGATCTCGTAAATGATTTCCAGATGGCGCGGCAACAGCGCGCCGAGCATCGCCACGGGCCATTTTTCCAGCGCTTCGGGCAACAGGGTGTGGTTGGTGTAGGCGAAGGTGTGGCGCGTGACGTGCCAGGCGGTGTCCCAGTCCAGCAAATACTCGTCCACCAGCAGGCGCATCAGTTCGGCGATGGCGATGGACGGATGCGTGTCATTGAGCTGAACCGCCCATTTCTCGTGGAATTTTTCCAACGGCCGGCCCAGCAGCCGGTGGACGCGGAGCATGTCCTGCAACGAACAGGTGACGAGGAAGTATTGTTGTTCGAGCCGGAGGTTTTTGCCCTGAATCACTTCGTCGTTCGGGTACAGCACCTTGGTGATGTTTTCGGAGAACATTTTGTCGTGAACGGCCCGGTAGTAATCGCCGTGGTTGAACGCGGCGAAGTCAAACGACTCGACAGCTTCGGCTTTCCAGAGGCGCATCCGGTTGCAGGTGTTGACGTGGTAACCGAGGATCGGCGTGTCGTAAGCGATGCCCTGTACAACGTGTTGTGGAATCCAGCGCACGCGGTACCGGCCCTGTTCATCGGTCCATGCTTCGGTGTAGCCGCCGAGCTTGACTTCAAAGGTCAGTTCGGGACGCACCACCTCCCACGGGTTGCCAAAGCGCAGCCATTTGTCGGTGATTTCCACCTGCCAACCGTCGCGGATGGCCTGATCGAAAATGCCGAATTCGTAACGCAATCCGTAACCGACCGCTGGCAGTTCCAGTGTTGCCATCGAATCCATAAAACAGGATGCCAGCCGGCCAAGGCCGCCGTTGCCCAGACCGGGTTCTTCTTCCTGCTGGCGCAAGAAATCGAGATCGCAGCCCGGCTCTTCCACAGCTTGGCGGGCCTGGTCCCAGATGCCAAGGTTGAGAAGGTTGTTCGCCAGATGCGGTCCCGGCAGATATTCGGCGGAGAGATACGCTACCATGCGGACATCGCGCGCGTGATAGGTTTCCAGCGTTTGGACGCCCTGTTTGAGCACCCGGTCGCGGATGCTCAGAGCCAGCGCGGTGTAAAGATCGTGCGGCGTGGCGGCCGACGGCACCCGGCCCAACGTGCAAAACAGCGTGTCGAGAAACGATTGCTTGAGATCAGCGACAGTTGTGCCGGAGCGCATGTCACCGGTCGATACAGGCAGAAGACAACCGTGCTTTCCGGATGAACTGGGCTGACCCGGCCTTGAACGGCGTTGGCGTGAGCCGGTTTTTGCGTCAGACTCATTCATTTGGCCCGGCCTTTTCATCTCCAGTTGCGGATTTCATTTGCTTTTCCTGCCGAACCCGAGCAGGACGACCGGACACAACGTCGGCAGTTACTTGCCTGAGTGCTGAACCAGATGCTTACAAGGCGGGAAATAAGCGGTCAACACCGATCCGTGACCTTTCAGTTCAGGATTCAAGGAGCAAGGACGACTCTAGCCCTACTTTACGAATTAAGTTTTGTTGGCGATGGATGTCCCAGACATACAGGCGGTTGCAAATCCAGACCCTA
>JARYMD010000074.1 GCA_029907285.1 Verrucomicrobiota bacterium
GTCAGTTATCGAGACCCTGAGGATGGCAAGGTACTGGTATTCCTAACCAATAATTTCGTCCTACCGGCGATCGTCATTGCCCAGCTCTACAAGCTACGCTGGCGCGTCGAGCTGTTTTTCAAGTGGATCAAACAGAATCTGCGGATCAAACATTTCTTTGGCACCAGCCCAAACGCAGTGAAGACGCAAGTGTGGATAGCGGTGTGCGTCTATGTCCTGGCCGCCATTGTACGCAAGCAACTGCGTCTCGACCTAAGCCTGTCCCAAAAGCTACAGGTTTTGAGCGTGAACGCATTCGAGCAAGTGCCTCTGGTTGAACTATTTGCGGAATTTCGGTCCCGGAAAGAGCCAAGCCCTGTTTCTAACCAGTTGATGCTGTGGGACTAATGGCCGGATGCCAGTGATGGCCAAGAGAGGACAATATCAATGGCGGGTTCATGTTACTCCATAAGCGCAGCAGGTTTGGTCCTGTTGGGTTCGTTAACAAGGGACCAGTTTTGGCCGAGGAGACGCCCGAGGCGGTCGCGGGGGCGATCGATGCTGTCTGCCGAACCGCAAAGGAACTGCGATTGCGCGCGTTGGTGGTCCATCCGCCGGACGAGAGCGTGATTCGGACCGAAGACATGGTGCGGCATGGTTTTCTGGGGTCGCCTGTGCCGGGGATTGCTGATGCAATGGCGATCGCGACTGTCAAAGGTGGGCGGCCGACAATCGAATCGCATATGAGTCGGAGCGCGAAGCAGAATTATCGTCAGGCTCTAAGACGAGGGGTCGATGTGGTCGAGGGCGGTCGAGAAGACATACGGTTGTTTTTTGAGCTAATGCTGGGGAGTTGTCGGCGCCAAGGAGCCAAGCCCAATCCGGGCCGGGTGGAATCGTTGGAGCGGCTGTGGGACGAGTTTTTCCCGGAAGTACGGCTTTTTCTGGCGCGATGCTGTGGCCAGCCGGTAGCTGGACTGCTGTTCATACGCTTCGGACGGCGATGCTGGTTTTGGAAGAAAGGGTGGAACGAGGCTGCGCCAGAGATGCACGCCAACGTTCTTTTAAACGTTCAAGCCATGACTAAAGCGGCCGAGTGGGGGTGCGATAGTGTGGATTTCGCAGCGATGGACCGTCCAATGGCGGAAAGGTGGCGGCCCGGTCAGCCCATGGATGTTGCGCTGGCGCAGAGTCGTCATGCGTTCAACTTGCGGTTGGGGGCGAGACCGGTTCTGTTACCGCGGGCGGGCGCTTATTCGCCAATGGCAGCTTTTCGTGCTGTGGCCGAATGGGTTCTGCGATGGCGAGGATTGAGCCGTTTTCTTGGGAGGGTTTTGGTAAGCTAATTCGTTAGAGTAGTGGGGAATGCTGTGGACGTGTCGGCCAAGCAGTGGTGGTAATGCAAATAGTCAAGAGCAGTGCGCGCGCACTGGGGCTAAGCTGGTTCAACTGTCCGACGACTTTACAGTCCGATAAACGTTACAAGTGACAGTTAGTGAACGGTTTATTTGATCCAATCCAGCCAGCGCGTCGGTTTGCCTTACACTTTTTGTGGGCAGTTGGCTTTAACTGTCCAGTGGGATATGGTTCCGCCAGAAAAATGCAGCTCTTAATCGCGGGTGCAAATCATTGATAACACGATATATGCAATTAATCTGGAAACTGAATCGCTTGGCTGGAGCAACTTTTGGCATTCCAGTTGCTTTACTTGGTGCTGTCCTTTAACTAAGGCCGCAGCAGGTGTGGCTAACAAAAAAGAAGGGCGAGCAAAATGAGAAAGGTGAATAGCAGTTTAGCACTGGTTGTCGCCGCGATGGCAGTGACAGTGTCAGCGTGGGCGGTTCCAGTTCCGGTTTCTTTAACGAGATACCCTGGCTATTATAGTGGTACTGGAGGCGAGTTTACTGTGCTCAACTCTCCGTGGGCCAATCCAAGCCTTTACGATCACGTTGTGCTGGTAGAGGGTGGCTTTCAGAGTTTTTGTCTTGAAACAGACGAGTACACTTCGGGAATCAAATGGGCCGATTTGAGTCTTACAGCTATTCGTGGTGGCAGCGGTGGACCCGAACCCGACCCGATTTCTGTCGGCACAGCGTGGTTGTATAAGGAGTTTGCCAAAGGTAAGCTACAAGGTTATAAGTATGATAAAGGGCCCGATCGTGAAGAGAGCGCAAAGTACTTGCAGCAAACGATTTGGTGGTTGGAGGATGAGAAAGTGCCGGAGCCGTCTGGCAATCCCTTTTACGGATTGGTCCTTAACAAGTTCGGTTCTCTGGATGATGCTCGCGCGGACTATAATCCCGCTACCCATGGGTACGGAGTCGCAGTGGTGAACATGTATGGCTCTCTCCAAGACGGTAAAATTGATTGGAATGCGTATAAGCAAGATATGTTAGTGCTCGTAGCTGACGGTGGATTGACCTTGGTGATGCTGGGGATTGGTCTTGTTGTCCTTGCTGCTATCCGCCGCAGGGCGTAGTAGTCTGTCAACGGTGCCGTTTCTTTTCGCTCTCAGGCGCGCTACTCAGATGGCGCGCCCTTGTTTTTGATCTGAGAGAAATATCGAGGTGCGAAAATGGGTGGGTCGTGCAACGCTCAGTACAGCGCAGGTGCGACCACTAGTCGAAGAAAACAGGCTAATTCTTCGCGTGTTCAGCATGTTTAGTGGTTGATCCAACCACGCTCTGTTTAGCGGTGTTGACGGCGGGAGGTGAAAGACAAGGGAAGACAGGAGGACGGCGAAATAGGCGGAAGTGGTCGAACCACGGAACACACGAAATACACGGAAGGGACGTGCATGGGATGTAGGAAGATGCGGTGGGCATCGGGCAGAAAAATACGGAGGCAGAAAAATGGTGGGCAGAAAAGTTATGCATGAAATACGGCAACGTTCTCGACCGCACCGGGCATGTGATCTGACCTCAGTTTTCTGCCAATGATTTTTTCACTGGCTTTCGCCTTTTTTCGGCTATCACCGAAAAACCACGGGCTCATGTGTGGTTCCACATCCGTGTCATCCGCGCCATCCGTGGTCAAAATGCCGAAGCACGATAAGATGGAGTCGAGCGACCACGGATTTCACGGATTCCACGGATTTCCAACATACTTGGACAGACACGTAGTTTTCGTCGTCAACCGGTCAACGTCCGGGGGGGCCTGTTTGTGTTACCAGAACCAGTGCAAGATCGGTTGTCGGGTTGGTTCGGCCGGGGACGGCCGCGCTCCCTGGGGCGTTGCTTTTTTCAACGCGATGGCAGGAGCGCGGGCATTCTTGCCCGCCCACGATCGGTCAAGGTTCGGACGCAGGATTTGTGTGATCGGAGCGGGTCGTAGGGTTGGTTGTCGGGTTGGTGCGGCCGAGGACGGCCGCGCTCCCGGGGCCGTTGCTTTCTCCAGCGCGTGCAGGAGCGCGGGCACGAGAGACCAAAGACCATAGACCATAGACCAAAGACCCGGGACAGGGGACACTAACAAGTGTCTTGATGTAGTCACCACTGCTGGTCCGCACGAATTGACAAGGGCCGAAGGCCCGCCTTATACCAGCCTGGCCCGGAAATCTCACTGCGATGAAGCTTTGGGTCTCTTGGTCTTGTCAGGCGGTGAGATTTCCGGGCTCGGGCACCGCCCTAGGTAGATGCGCGCATGTGAGAAAGATAAGGGCTTGCCCGCACCCAACCCGTGAACGTTCGGGCGACGGATTTGCGTGATTGAAGCAGGTGCACGATCGGTCATCGGGTTGATGCGGCCGGGGACGGCCGCGCTCCCGGGGCTGTTGCTGGGGCGCGCTGACATGTGTCCTGTTCAAAAGCGGAACGGCTTGGTTCAGGCACTTTTCTGCATTGGTCTCCTAACCCGGAAATCTCACCGCTCACCCCCTCGGATTCGCCCGTGCCTTCACTCGGGTGAGATTTCCGGGTCAAGGAAACCCGCGCCCAGACGAGAGAATCTCAGTTTCCAGACCTCACCCCGTGCTCCCCTCCTGAGCCGATTTCGGCAACGCGACTACTGACACACTGTAGAAGATATGACTACTTGTTTGATTTGGCGCGGGTTTCCCAGAGCCCGCATATTCCTTGGTTGCTTGAAGACACCCGTTTCGCAGGCTGATCAGGGTATGAAATATGCGGGCTAATGACATGATCCATGGAACATAAAATCATCACATTAGCCGCGGTATCGACGGCGTCGATGTTAACTGGATTGCCAAACGCGACCGCGCAAGAGAAGACGGCGCCGGTCGCTACACCCGCACCCGCGGCGCGTGTCACCGCAAGCAGTCCGTCAACTGGCACGCCGGTGACTTATCAGCCCGCGCCGGGGGTCGAGCCCGAGATCACAGGGATCGCAGGCCTGTTCAAGTGGGGGCCGATCGAAGGGCATCCGCACCTGACGTATCGATTTGTCTATGGGGACGGTATTCAGGCCCGGCCCGGGGCGACATACAAGACCGCCATCAACGAGTTTTCGCCCGGCATCGCGTTTAATCTCGGTGACAGGTGGCGTCTTGATTACACGCCCACGCTCAGGTTTTACTCGAATGACCGGTTCAGGGACAGCACTGATCATCACGTAGTATTTGGCGGTGCCGTGCCGTACGGTGATTGGGTGTTTGGATTGCAGCAGTCGTACGCGGCGACGTCAGGGACATTGGTGGAAACCGCAAGGCAGACTGATCAGGAGAGTTTTAGCACCGGCTTGGACGCGTCGTATCGGCTTGGGACAAGGACGTCGCTGGATTTTGGTGTTAATCAGCATGTCCGGATTGCGTCGGAGTACCCGGATGTTTGGGAATGGTCCACGATGGAGTGGATCGGATACGAGTTCAACAAGCGGTTGTCGGGCGGGCTAGGTGTGGGGGCCGGGTACGCTGATGTGGAGTATGGGACGGACATGACGTATGAGCAAATGCAAGCGCGTGTTGTGTGGCGGCCGGTCGATAAGGTGAGCTTTGAAGCGCACGGCGGGCCGGAAGTGCGGCAGTTTCTGGACAGTGATTTGTCGGATCAGGTGTCGCCCGTGTTTGGTGGCGGTGTGAGTTACAGGCCGTTTGACGTGACGACGTTGTCGATGGGGTTTAACAGAAGCGTGAGCGCGTCGTATTTTCAGAATCAGGTGACGGAAGGCACGAGTGTGAACGCGGGTTTGCGTCAGCGGTTGCTTGGAAAGGTGGATTTGAGCGTTGGTGGCGGGTATCGTTGGACAGATTACAAGGCGACGGTGGGTCAATGGAGGACTGACAGATCGGATGACGGCGGGAATGTGTCGGTAGAGCTTGGCATAGGATTTCTCAAGCGCGGTCGGTTTGCGGTGTTTTATCATCACAGCGAGAACAGTTCGAGCACGCGGGATTATACGTACACGAGTGATCAGTACGGGTTCATGGTCAGTTACAGGTGGTAGGGGATGGGGGCAGGAGACAGGGAACAGGAGACAGGAGTTTCGGAGTTTCGGAGGCCGGAGTTGCGGAGTGATGGTGGATTGTTTCCAACAAAGTTGAACGTCTGGCTTGAACGGCCGGGTCGAAGAGATTATCATGTTGCCAGAATGAGTTACGAGACGGTTGAGACACGCGTTGACAGGCTTGAGGCGCTTTTCGGTCATTTCTTGACGCAGATGGCGTTGATCGAAAGACGCGCCGAGGAACGCAATCAGGCTGCTGAGGCGCGCATTGCCCGGCTCGAGGAGGAAATGCGCGCGTTCAAGGATGAGATGCGCGCGTTCAAGGATGAGATGCGGCAATCGCAGAAGGAAATGAACAAGAAATGGGGCGATCTTGCCAACAAGATGGGGACGATTGTCGAAGATATCCTTGCTCCGAACCTCAGGCGGGTCGCGCGCGAGCATTTCAAGTTCAGCGAGATCACGTACTTCGCCATCCGATGCGAACGGGCGCGGCATGATAATGTGTCTGTGAAATGTGAATTTGATGCTGTTGTGGCCGGCCCGGAGGCGGTCATTTTGGGCGAGGCGCGATCGACGCCGCGATTGGAGGACCCGGACAAGTTTGCTGAGAAAGGGGCGGATTTTTTCAGGTTTTTCCCTGAATTGAGCGGGCGGCGGTTGATTTTGGTGTTTGGGAGCTGGTCGATTCCTGAGAACGTGGTTGGCGGGCTGACAGGGCGGGGCATTTATGCGATGCAAATGGGGGATGAGACGATGGAGTTGGTGAACGCTTCTGAGCTGGAGCGCTGATACGGGTCGAGTCAACCGCGGAATACGCAAAATGATGGCCAACCACGAAACACGCGGAATACGCGGAAAGCGATTTAACCACGAAATACGCGAAATACGCGAAAGGGGAATGTCATAGGCCGGGCTTTCAGCCCTTGGATTGTGGGAATTGATGTTAGAGGGTGCCTTGTCGTGGGGCTTCGCCCCACGGTGGTATGAGGCCGCGCCTTTGGCGCGTTGGTGTCCGGCTGGCGACCAGCTACAGTGACAGAAGAAAGAGCCGCGGACTAATCCCGCAGGGTGGGACGGCTACAGTGATAGACGGGTGCCACCCGTGGTTGGACGCAGTGACAAATATCAATCCCACTGGCTGGAAACACGGAGAATCGGTGGCGGCCTTGCGGTAATTGCCGAAAGAATCGCAACAAGACAAAAAGGCGGCGAAGCCGCCCGACACAGCGCGGCGCGACGCAGCGGCATGCTTGCTAACCGGCACGACTCTGTTGAACAAACCGCTCGATTGTGCCTGCGCCGCGCTGTGGTCCATGGTCCATGGTCTATGGTCTCTGCTCTGTGGTCTCTGGTCTTTTGAGCCTGTAATGTGAGTGACCAATCGAAATGGTCGGCAGAGGCAAAACTGGCTGTGTTTGCCGGTTTGCTGAGTCTGTTGTTTTGCAGGCCGCTGACCGATCTGGTCGCGTACGCGGCGAAGTCGTCGATGTACTCGCACACATTGCTGATTCCGGTGATCAGTTTGTATTTGGCGCGGCAGAGATTGCGGAGAGCCGGGGTTTCGGAGGCCGGGGTTCCGGAGTTTCGGGGGATCGGCCAGTGGAGGGCGGGGGGCGGGTGGCTGGGGGCGGGTTTGTTGGGGTTGGTTGCCATTGTTGTACTGGTTTTTTACTTCGGTTTGAAGGGGCGAGGAACTGTTTTGGCGCGGGACGATTACCTGTTTTTGACGTTGTTGCCGTATGTGTGTTTTTTGGCGGCGGGCGGGTTTGTGTTTCTTGGTGCGCGGTCGATGCGTGTGCTGGTGTTCCCGTGGGTTTTCCTTGTGTTCATGGTGCCTTTCCCAGTGGCGGTTATGGACGCGGTCGAGACATTTCTGCAATACGCGTCTGCTGAAGCATCGCATTTGCTGTTTGCGATTGGCGGGACGCCGTATTTGCGGGATGGCTTGCGGTTTGATTTGCCGGGGATATCGATTGAGGTCGCGCGTGAGTGCAGCGGGATAAGGTCGAGTCTGGTGCTGTTTATAACGAGTCTGTTGGCTGGGGACATGTTTTTGCGGAGCGGGTGGAAACGGGCGGTGTTGGCGTTGGCGGTTGTGCCATTGGGGATACTGAGGAACGGGTTCCGCGTGTTCACGATTGGGATGCTGTCGGCGAATGTGGATGCCGGTATAATTGACTCTGCGTTGCACCGGCGTGGGGGGCCGATTTTCTTCGTGCTGTCGCTGATACCGTTTCTTGGACTGCTGTGGTGGCTGCGGTGGTTGGAGCGGCCGACGCGGGCCACATCCGGTGAGGCATGAAAAAGAGTCGCAAATCTTTCTTGACCAACCGGGTTGGGGCATTTAAAATCGTGCCGATAATTTCAGGTGGGGAAATGAACTCTTCAGGTGGCATTGGGGCGGGCGGGGGGATGGGGACGGCCCAGAGCGGAATGGGAACTGTGCCGCTGTCGCAAGCGAGCGGTTTGACCGGCATCCAAGACAAGCTGCAAACAATCCTTGACATCACTGAGGCGCTTGGGAAGGCGCTTGCACGGCCGAATGAAGTTCTTGCCCTGATCGTGCGCAAGGCTGGGGCGATGTATGGTGGGCCGGTGTTTTACAGCATTTTGACGTCTGATCAGCGCACGCTGGAGGTTGCGGCGTGTTACGATGCCGATCCGGAGCGGGCGGCGGCTATTCTGGAATCGCTCAGGTCAGCACCTCAAGACACACAGAAGGGGTTGACTGGGGAAGCGATGGCGACGGGCGAACCGGTGTTTGTTGGGGCGGGATCGGTGGAAGAGATTTGTGGGTTGCTCAGGCCGGAGCGCAGGCGGCTGGTGGAGAAGCTTGGGATTCGGGAATTGCTGATTATACCGGCGAAGGTTCAGGGGACGAACATTGGGACGCTGGTTTTGTTTGGGACGGGTGGTTGGAATGGCCGTATTACATCCGATGACGAGCTGTTCCTGGTGCAAATGGCCAAACTGGGCGGGCAAGCGGTGTTGAACACGCGGTTGTTCACTGGATTTGTCCGCGAGACGATTTTGCGTCATGAATCGGATGTGCGATTGCGCGAGACTGAGGACAGGTACCGTGTGGTATTCGAGAGTGCGCCGTACGGGATAGTTATAGCTGATCCTGCGACGCGGAAGTTTTTGGCGGCCAACAAGGCGTTTTTGCAGATGATTGGGGTTGGGCGGGAGGAGCTTCCCAATCTGGGTGTGGAAGACATACATCCGGCGGAGAACCTGCCGGAGATTCTAGCGAAGTTCGAGCAGATCGTGGCAGGGGAGATGAGGTCTGCCGAGAACGTTCCGGTAAAGCCGCGACAGGGGAAAGTGTTTTACGTTGATATCAGCGCGCACGTTGCGCCTTATGGCGGGAGGAAGGCGTTGGTGGCAGTGTTCCGGGACATAACGGCCCGGAAAGAAGCTGAGGCAAAGTGCAGCGAAGCTGCGGCGCGGTTTTCTGCGCTGACGCAACATTTGATCGAATTGCAGGAGGCTGAGAGGCGCCGGCTTGCTGGGGAGCTGCACGACGAGCTTGGGCAGTCGCTGACGATTCTGTGCGGGACGCTGGAGATGTGTCTGAAAGAGGCGCCGGAAGCGGTGAGGGAGCTGTTGTTTGAAGCGCGCTCGACGGCGAAAGAGCTGCTATCGGCGGTGCGGGATATGTCGTTGGATTTGCGGCCGACGATGCTGGATCATTTGGGCTTTGTGGCAGCGCTGATTTGGTGTGCGGACCGGTGCACGCGGTTGTCGGGTGTGAAAGTGGAGGTTCAGCAGCTTGACATGGATGGGCGGCGGTTTCGGTCTGAGGTGGAGACTGCGGCGTTCAGGGTTGTGCAGGAAGCGCTGACGAATGTTGTTCGGCATGCGGTGGTGAGTTCGGCTGTCGTGAGAGTGTGGGAGAACGGGTCTGGTTTGTTTGTGCAGGTTGCGGATGAGGGGCGCGGGTTTGACCTTGCGGAAGCACTTCGGCGGAAGGCATCGCTTGGTTTGGCCTGCATGGAAGAGCGGGTCAAGATGGCTGGTGGGAGTTTGTCGATCGAATCTGAACCGGGGGCTGGGACGTACATCACAGCATGTTTTCCAATGGGGGGAGCGGTCGGTGAAACAGGTATCAATACTGCTGGCCGATGATCACACGATGATCAGACAAGGCCTGAAAGCGTTGCTTGAGCATGAACCGGAGTTTGTTGTCGTAGGCGAGTCAGGGGACGGCATAGAAACACTTAAGATGGTGGAGACCCTGAAGCCGGACGTTCTGGTGCTTGACATAGGGATACCCGGGCTTGGGGGGATTGAGGTCACGCGCGAGCTTCAACGGCGCTCGACCAAGACGCGGATTGTCATTTTGACCATGCAAGATGACGAGTCGTTTGTCGTGGAAGCCCTCAAACTGGGCGCTCTTGGTTTTGTGCTGAAACAGTCTGGTTCGATAGACCTTGTCAAGGCCATTCGTGAGGCAATGGCTGGCAGGCATTTTCTGAGTTCGCCGTTTTCGGATGTGGCGATTCGTCAGTATCTGAATCACTCGAAATCCGGGGTGTTTGACGTTTATGACACTTTGACGCCGCGCGAGAAACAGGTTTTTCAGCTTGTGGCCGAGGGTTGCACAAACGCGGACATTGCCAAGCGACTGTCGATCAGCCAACGGACCGTTGAGGTGCACCGGGCATGCGCGATGCGGAAGCTTGGTCTGCACAGCCACGTGGATTTGGTCAGTTACGCGTTGCGCAAAGGGCTTATTCCGCAGCGTGCAGGGTCGGTGCCGACAAATTCCGGCAGGGGCGGAAAACGGCGCGTTGCGGGTTGAAGCGGCCGGGACGGCCGCCCTCCCGGGGTCGTTGCTTTTTCCAGTGCGTATTTAGCGTATTTGCTGTATTTCGTGGTCCGGCTCACAGGGTTTTGCGCATCCAGAGATGGTGGAATAATATTCCGATTTGTGACAGTCATTTTGAGAAGCTGGTGACGCTTTCCAGAAGACTGTGAGACACGGCAGAGCGGGGGCAAGGAGCAAGGGCATGGGGTATAGGATAGGTGATGCGTGATGCGTGATCAGATGTGAGAAAGCGAGGGAGTGAAGATGCTTGATAGACTACGGTGTGTGGTCCCGGCATTGCTGGCTGCGGCCTTGGCGGTGTCGGTCGGCTCGGGCTGTTCGAAGCAGGCCAGAAAGGCGCGGTATGCGGAGCGAGCCGAGAAATATTACGAGGCCGGGGATTACAACAGAGCCGAGATTGAGTACAAGAGGGTTCTGAGGCTCGAACCGGGCAATTTCAAAGCGGTTTATCGGCTGGGGTCGATTTACGAAAGCCAGGGGCGGCTGGTGCGGGCGGCTGCGTTTTTGTTTGGCGCGCGGTCCATGGACACCAACAACCTCGATGTCCGCGTCAAGTGCGGCTACATCCTGTCGGCCAGCGGCAAGGCAAAAGAGGCACGGGATGAAGCGACCTTTGTTCTTGATCGCAACCCGGCTCACCCTGAAGCGCCGCTGTTGCTTGTCGATACCATCCGTGATCGGAATGAGATACCGGCCATTCGCGGCATGCTAGAGAGATATCCACAGCGTGGGGGTGAGACCGTGGCTTACCATCTTGCGCTGGGCAATCTGGCAATGCGAGAGGGCGACAGTGCGAATGCGGAAACAGCGTTCAAGCGTGCGCTTGCGATGGACCCGAAGTCGGGCGCGGCCAACTTTGCTCTCGGCAGCATGTATTTGGTCAAAGGCGATCTCAAGCAAGCGGAGGCGTATTACAAGGCCGGAGCTGATTTGGAGTCTGTCCGATCCAACAGGCGGCTGCGATACGCGGATTTCAAACTTCAGACCGGTGCTGTTGCCGAAGCCAAAAAACTGTTGGAAGAAACAGTAGAAAAAGCGCCGGATTACCTGCCGGCCTACAAGCGCCTGGCGCAGATTGCCCTTGGCGAGCGCAAGTTCGATGATTGCGCAGCGGCGTTGAGGAAAGTGCTGATTCGTGAAGATTCGGATTTCGACGCGTTGATGCTCAGAGGTCGAATGCGCTTGCTGCAGCAACAGAGCGCCGAGGCGGTGAAAGAGTTTACTCAACTTGCGTCCAAGTACCCGCGTGTGCCGTCGGTGCATTACAATTTGGCGATTGCGCATCTTTTGAACCGCGATCTCGCAAAGGCGATCGCAAGCCTCAACGAAGCGGTGCGGTTGGAACCTGACTACACCGATGCTGCGATGCTGTTGAGCGAGTTGAACCTGAGAAAGGGCGATGCTTCTGCAGCAATTGCTTCACTGCGTCAATTGCTGCAAAGGCAATCGAACAATGTGCCTGCGCATCTGCTGATGGCAAACGCGTATCTGGCGCGGCAAATGCCCGATGAAGCGCTGGGTGTGTACCGGCGTTTGGCATCGATGATGCCAACCAACCCGCAGCCGCCGTTTCTCATGGGGCGGGTGTTGCGGTCGCAGGGCAAGACTCAAGAGGCGCGTCAGGCTTTTGAGAAAGCGGCCAGCTTCGCGCCTGACGACCTTGTGTTGCTTGAACAGCTTGTTGATCTTGATTTGTCCGAGCGCAAGTACGATTCGGCGCTCAAACGCGTGACGGAAGCGATCAACAAAGACCCTAAAGCTGCTGGTCCGCAGTTGATTCTTGCTGTGGTGCACCTTGCCCAGGGCATGACAAACCAGGCGGAATCGGTTCTGAGGAAGGTGATTGAACTCGACACGAACGCGCGGCCGGCGCACCTGATGCTGGCGCAGATTGCGTTGCAGAGCAACAGGCGCGACCAGGCGCTTCAGCAACTCGAGACGCTGTTGGCCAAGAACCCCAAAGACGTGACTGCGCTGCTGCAGGTGGCCGCCATCCACGAGAGCAGCGGGGACTATCGCGCGGCGGCAAGTTGGTATGAAAAGGTGCTTGCCGTCAGCACGAACTCGCCGGTTGCGATGAACAATCTCGCCTACCTGTACTCGGAGCGGTTGGGGCAGCTCGACAAAGCGCAGGAACTGGCGCAACGGGCCAGAGACTTGAGGCCGAATGACCCTTCTGTGGCCGACACGCTGGGTTGGATTCTGTTCAAGCGTGGCGATTACGGCAAAGCGCTCGAGCTAATAAAGGAAAGCGCAGAGAAACTCAGCTCTGAACCCGAGATTCAGTATCACCTTGGCGCGGTGCATTATTGTCTTGGTGAGGAAGACATGGCGCGGCTTGCGCTTCAACTCGCGGTCGAGTCGAAACGCGAGTTTCGCGGCAAAGATGAAGCCAACAGAATGCTGTCAATCGTGACCATTGACACAACGACCGCGAAGGACCAGGCGATTTCGATTCTCGAGAAAGCTCTTGCGACGCATCCCGGCGACGTGATAGCCGCGATTCGGTTGGCTGCGATTCACGAGCAGCGCGGCGCGCTTGACAAGGCCGCTGCCGTCTATAAGCAGGCGCTCAACGCCAGTCCAAACTCGGCGGCATTGACCGTCAAGTTGGCCGAGTTGTACGCAGGGAGGATACACGATTTGAAACAGGCTCTTGAATATGCCCGGGCGGCATGGAAACTCGCGCCTGAAGACCCCTACATTGCCCAGTCGCTCGGGCGGATCGCTCTTGAGGCTGGCGACATTGAATGGGCGCTGAAGCTTTTGCAGACAAGCGCGCGGCTCCGTCCAAACCAAGCCGAGGTGCTGTACGATCTTGCCTGGGCTTACTATGACACTGGCGATGTAGGCCAAGCCGAGGCAAACCTAAAGATTGCTCTGCAAGCTGATTCGCAGTTCTCGCGCGCTGCAAGCGCACGACAGCTTCTGTCAATGATCGAGGTGGTGAACGACCCGGGCAAGGCTGAGCAAGCGGCGGCGGAGATCGACAAAGCGCTCAAGGCCGATCCAAACTCGGTCCCTGGTTTGATGGCTGCCGCGGCGGTGCATGAACATCGCGGCAACAGGGCGGGCGCGATTGCCGCTCTTGAAGCGGTACTGCGATTGAAACCGGCGTTCAAGCCTGCAGTGCGCAAGCTTGCATTGCTGTATGCGGAAAATCCGCCGGATGCAAGCAAAGCGTATGATTTGGCCACAAAAGCCCGCGAAGCTTACCCGCAGGACGCGACCGTTGCAAAGGCGCTCGCTGTCCTTGCTTACCAGCGTGGTGAATATGCGAAGTCGGCGCAGTTGTTAAAAGAGAGCGCGCGGAAGCTGACCGCCGACGCGGATGT
>JARYMD010000075.1 GCA_029907285.1 Verrucomicrobiota bacterium
ACGTCTCGGCCTTGCCAAGGACGAGCTTGCTGTTGCATTTGCTGTGGGCGGCACCGCCGTTGAAGGGGAGGACTTCGTTCCAATTGGCAGGACGGTTGTTCTGCCCGCTGGTGCATCGTCAGCAACAGTACTGGTCAGCCCTATCGACGATGCTGTGTGGGAGGAAGACAAGACATTGGTTTTGACACTGCAGACGGGAGCCAGCTACACCATTGGCAGCCCGGACACCGCGACGGTCGTGATCAAGAATGACGACCCCCTGATTCTGCCGGTCGTGACCGTAACTGCCGCTGACTCGACCGCGGACGAGAACGGGGGAAAAGGGGTGTTTGTGTTCAGGCGGACAGAGTCCATTGGCGCCGAATTGGCTGTGAATATTGAAGTGGGCGGCACAGCCACGCCTGATACTGACTATGTTGCGCTCGGGAACACCGTCACTTTTCCTGCGGGGGTGACCGAAATCGTCAAGGTTGTCGAGCCGATCAACGATGAAACCGTGGACGGCGACAGGACCGTTGTTGTTACGCTCAAACCTGACGCAAGCTATAACGTCGCCTCGCCGGATAGTGCCACGGTTACCATCATGGATGACGATGTGCCAATCGTAAGTGTCTGGGCAGTGGATGACATCGCTTCGGAATACGGCCCGGGCACGGCTGTATTCCGCTTCGGGCGTGCCGGGTCGTTGGTCGATCCGCTCACCGTCCAATTCAGTGTCAGCGGCACTGCGCAAGCGGGCGCAGACTACGCGGACATCGGCCAGTCCGTCACGTTCCACGCAGGCGCAAGCACGGTCTCCGTTGTCATCACCCCAATCGACGATGGCGAAGTCGAAGGGGAGGAAACAGTGACACTGACAATCGTTGAAGGCGGCAATTACGACGCGCGGTTCGCAAGCCCGGCCACGGTGAGAATTCTCGACAA
Source organism: Verrucomicrobiota bacterium (assembly GCA_029907285.1). Taxonomy (GTDB): domain Bacteria; phylum Verrucomicrobiota; class Verrucomicrobiia; order Limisphaerales; family J093; genus JAAYVR01. The sequence continues at coordinate 925 of JARYMD010000075.1, forward strand.
CGATGTCGATGTTGGGTTCGGCGATGGCGGGCTGCATTCGGCATCGGCAACTGCCGGGCGGGCGGGCCTTGCGGCGGCATCGCAATTTCATGACGGCGGTCTCGCCGATGGCAGCGCAGTGTCGGGGAGCGCTGGACAGAATGGAGCCGACTTGCTGAGTCTGGGATTGTTGAGTGCGCCGGTTATTCAGGTGCAGGCGGGGTATCTTGTGTTGACCTACGAAAGGGTGGCACCGAATCCCGGATTCGAGTACCTGATTGAAGTGAGCCGTGATTTGATCAACTGGGAGCCTGCTGGATCGAACGTTCGCGAAACTGTCACCCAACCGGCTGAGGGGCGGGAGTTGGTTGAAGCTTATTACCTCGAACCGCTCGCTGCGCGAGACGCTCGTTTTCTGAGGTTGCGGGTTGTTTGCATGGAGCAACGGGCAAGCTGGTAACCAGAAAGCTGCGCCGCGCCTGCTTCAAATTACCCAAGCGCAGCGCGGCGCAGCCATGGGAACCTTGGCGAGGTTTCACCTCAGACCAAACAGGCGCGTGCGGTGATGACTCCTGTCGATCCGCCGCCGGGGCGCCCACCTTGCCTGCATCCCTAAAACTGTCCTGTTTCTCGGATCGTTAGCGCAGCTCCTTTTCAGACCGGCCAATCATGCTGTGCCACGGTGCACAACGGGGGCTCGCCCTTCTCAGCGCCTCGTTCGCCTGGCCAAGGGGTTACTCTGGCTTGGCGGTTTCGGTATTGGCAGGAGGCGTGTTTGTTTCCGCTGGCAACGCTGGTGCGGCGTCAGGTGCTGGCGCAGCGAACGGCTTTGCTGTTGGCGCTGCGTCCAGCCCCACAAGCTCTTCGGAGAGCACGACAATCGCAATTCGGCGGTTTTGGGCGCGGCCTTCAGGCGTGCTGTTGTCTGCGATGGGGCGGAACTCGCCATAGCCAACAGCGCCGATGTGGCGTGGGTCCACGCCGCCCTGTTCTGTCAGGAAGCGGACTGCGGCGGTGGCGCGGGCGGTTGAAAGCTCCCAGTTGCTCGGGTAGCGATGGCGTGCCGAGGCGCGTATTGGGACGTTGTCGGTGTGGCCGATCACATGCACCTGTCGGTTGGGAAACCGGGCCAGGACGGCGGCGATTTTGCGGAGCATTACCTCGCCTTCGGGTTTGAGTGTTGCTTCTCCGGAATCAAACAGTATTCGGTCGAGGATATTGACAGTGAGCTTTCCCTGCAGTTCCGAGATTGTGACGTCTTTGGATTCGATTGCGCGGCGCATTTCGCTTTCGAGGAGTTTCTGGCTGCGTGCAGCTTCCTCTGTTTGGCGTTCGAGATCGGCGATGCGCGCCTGTGCCTTGTCGAGTTGATCTTGGAGAACCTGCGCCTGAGCCAGATTGGTTTCCGTGGTTGAGCGGGCGGCATTGAGGTCGGCAATTGCGGCCTCGAGTTGGGCATTGGCCTGTTTCAATTCAAGGCCACGATGCCAGAGGAGAAATCCGAGGGCAGCGTAAAGCAACAACGCGGTGATTATGGCCGCTGCGATAAAGGCTTGTCTTGGCATGGTTGAGATCGGAACAAAAGTCTCATGCTGGGCCAACGCCCAGCTACTTCAGCATACACCTCCAAGGGATCGAACTGCTGTTGGTCGGCACTTTGCCGTTTGGTTTCGACTACCCAGTCTGCCGAGTGGCGGACCCGGGACAACAATGCAAACGATGCAAATGCCGACACTGCCATTTCGGCGTGACGACGAATCGGCCGAATCGCAGTTCGCGTCGGTTTGGAACTATCGTTTGCTGTACTGGAAGCGTTTTCGTGCTCCCGGCTGACCGTACTTTTTGCGTTCGCGCATGCGGGGGTCGCGGGTAAGGAATCCGCCCGCCCGCAAAGTCGCTTTGAGTGTGGGATCAGCCTGCAAGAGTGCTCTTGCGATGCCATGGCGCATTGCCCCGGCCTGGCCTGATTGTCCGCCTCCGTGGACGTTGACAACAACGTCGTACTTCGAAACTGTATCGGTGGCAACCAGTGGCTGGAGAGCGTGAGTTCTTTGCGACTCGACCGGGAAGTATGATTCAAACGGGCGGTTGTTGACCGTGACTTTGCCAGAACCGGGGATGAGCCTGACTCTGGCGCTTGATGTTTTGCGGCGCCCGGTAGCTGCGAATTCAGTGACTTGGTTCATTGCTCAATCAAATCTTCAGGCGCTGATGTCCAGAGGTTTCGGTTGCTGAGCCGTGTGTGGATGCGCGCTGCCACGATAGACCTTCAGCTTCGTCAGCAATCGGTCGCCGAGGCGGTTCTTTGGCAGCATGCCCTTTACGGCGTGATATACGAGCCGTTCGGGGTGCTTTTCGCGCAACTGCGCAACAGAAACATACTTCTCGCCCCCTTTCCAGCCGGAATAAGACATGTACTTTTTGTCCGTTTCCTTTTTGCCTGTTAGGAGGACTTTTTCAGCGTTGACCACGACGACAAAATCGCCGGTGTCGAGGAATGGCGTGAAAATGGGTTTATTTTTGCCGCGCAGGATATTGGCAATTTCAGCGGCCAAACGGCCCAATACCTTGCCACTGGCATCTACCACGTGCCATTTGCGTTCGTCCAAATCAACTTTAGGAACATGCGTCTTCATTCGCGTCCGACAAAAGAGCGGGAAATCTACCACGGAGACCGGCGAAGTCAACAGTCATTTTGGCATTGCAACAACGGAGGCTATTCTGGTCCTTGTTTCGCGATTGCAGGGCCACGCCGTGATTTGGTTATTATGATCCGGCTTGCTGGGGAACCGTCGAAGTGACATATTGCCGCTGCCCGGTACAGGTGAAAGCTGTTTGCATTATGAAACCGAACATCGACAAGCAGAGCAGGCGCCAGTTTATAAAGGTTTCGGCGACAGCGGCTGTGGTTGCGCCCACGGTCGCGCTTGGTCAGGGAGCGAACAACGACAAGCCAACATCCACGGACCTTGGGCCGTTGCCGCCGCCGAAAGAAACCTTGCCGCAAGGGAAGATTCGCGGTGTTGAGTTCAGCCGCCTTATTCTCGGCGGGAATCTCATGGGCGGCTACGCCCATTCGCGTGATTTGGCGTACGTGTCCGTCCTTATGCAGCGGTACAACACCGATGCAAAGATACTGGAAACGCTCGAGCTGGCCGAGACTCACGGCGTCAACGCCATGAACAGTTGGGTCAGAGACGGGATTGCGCAGCTTCAGAGACACTGGAAACGCGGCGGCAAAATGAAGTGGATCGCCCAGGCGCGTCTGACAGCGGAGGGTGGATTGGACCAATTCAAGCAGGCGATCGATCTTGGCGCGGCGGCGGTGCACGTGACAGGCGATGTTGCAGACGCGCTCGTCAAGCAGGGCAAGATCGACACCATAGCGAAGATTATTTCGTTCATCCGCGACCAGAAGTGCATTGCTGGTGTTGGCGCGCACGGCCTTGGGACAGTTGTGGCCGTTGAAAAGGCGGGGCTGAATCCGGATTTCTATGTCAAGACCTACCATTCTCACGATTATTACACTGCACCGAGGGAAGACGAGACCGATGATCTTGGAAAACACGACAATTCGTGGTGCAAAGACCCCGAAGAAGTGGCTGATTTCATGTTCAATGTGAAGCAGCCGTGGATTGCCTTCAAAGTTCTTGCGGCGGGCGCAATTCCGCCCCAGCACGGTTTCCGATTCGCATTCGAAGGCGGGGCTGATTTTATTCTTGTCGGCATGTTTGATTGGCAGATTGCAGAGGACGTGAAGATCGCCAAGGAAGTGCTTGCGGAAGTCAAACGCACGCGCCCGTGGCGGTCATGAACGGGCTGACATCCTCTGTCTTGTCGATCCTTTGCGCGGCAGCCGGCGGGCGTTTGTGAACCTTGAGTTTGGTTCCCGGGTCGAGAAATGATTTGTCGGGGCGATTCACGGTCGAGAACTGTTCGGAGCATGGCCACATGAGAACCAGCGTGTTTGTATTGCAGGTTTTCAAGACTCTTATTGCGGCCGTTTTGGCGGTTGCAATTGCCGAGCTTCACTCAGGCGAGTCTGCCGCCCGCGTTACAGAGGACAACGCCGGCACGTTCAACGTGCGGGCTTACGGCGCTCGTGGTGACGGAGTCAGTTTGGACACCGACGCCATCAACCAGGCGATTGCCGCCTGTTCGGAAGCGGGGGGTGGCAAGGTGTTGTTCCCGCCGGGAAGGTATTTAACGGGCACAGTCCGTCTGAAAAGTCGCGTAACAGTTTTCCTGGATGCGGGAGCGGCCTTGGTGGGCACGACAAACCTTGCGATGTACAGCAGTCCGCAACCACCGGATTACATGCCCGAGGCGAGGTGGGGCAAATGGCACAATGGCCTTGTTGTGGGCGAAAACCTCGAAGACGTCACGATTGCCGGTCCTGGAGTGATAGATGGCAACAAGGTGTTTGATCCGACCGGGGAGGAACGAATGCGCGGGCCGCACACGATCGTGTTTGTGAATTGCAAGCGGTTCAGGCTGCGCGACGTTACGATTGTTGATTCGGCCAATTACGCCGTGTTTTTTCAGGTGAGCGATCAGGTCGAGGTGCAGAACGTCAAGTTCATTGGAGGCTGGGATGGCATTCATTTCCGGGGAGCGCCACACCGTCCGTGCCGCGGGGTGATGATCACCGGGTGCCTGTTTCAGACCGGCGACGATTCGATCGCGGGGCGATACTGGGACAACGTCGTCATTTCAGGCTGCATTGTGAACTCGTCGTGCAACGGACTGCGACTGATCGGCCCGGCGACACGATTGATCGTGCATAATTGTTTGTTTTACGGTCCGGGCGAACAACCACACAGGACATCCGGCGCCGTCCGCAGAACGAACATGTTGTCGGGCATAATTCTTCAGCCCGGCGCATGGGATGCAACACTCGGCCAGTTGGATGACGTATTGATTTCCGATGTCACGATGCAATCTTTGGCATCGCCACTCACGCTCTGGCTCAAGCGAGGGAACACTGCAGGTCGGGTTGCTGTGGAGCGACTGAGTGCGAGCGGTGTTTACCGAGCGCCCATCTCGGTTGAAAGTTGGTGGGAATCCCCCGTCACAAATGTCGTGTTCCGCGATGTGACTGTTCAGTATGACGGCGGAGTTGCATTGCCCAATGCGGTCAAGCAGGTCACGGCTCCCGGTGTTGATGCGCGCTCGCTGCCCGTGTGGGGGTTCTATGCGCGGAATGTGGAGACACTGACGTTGGAAAACGTGCGGTTGACCCTTGTGCGCGACGACGCGCGGCCCGTCATCGCAGTGGAAAAGGCCCGCTGTTTGAATCTGGACGCAGTGAAATACACGCGCGTGCCGGGCGTCACCGATCCTGTTGTTCTCACCAACGTGGCCAAAGCCAACGTTCGAGAGACTGACCTCGACGGGCATGTTTACAAGCCGCGTCCTGCAGCAGAATCTGGCCAGAAGGTCCTTCGCTGACCTGGGATGCCGCCTCTTAGCCCGCATATTTCGCAGCCCGGCGCAGCCGGAACCAAAGTTGCCTGTCGGGCACTAACCCGGCACCTGCGTTCGTCGATGAGGGCTACGCTGGTGAACGTTGCGAGTTGAACGTTGGACATTGAGTGTCCCGGTCTGTTCACCGAATGGGACATCTGTCTGGGAACGTTCAACGTACAACGCGCAACTTACAACGTACCAAGTGTCGCTGCTCAATGAGTGCTTGTTTCACGTCCGCCCAAAGGTGGGACTCTAACGGCCGCGGGCGTGGCATCGCCCAAAATCGGGGACAAACGGTTGCTGCCAGAGTCCCGACTTTAGGCTGCTTTGTTTAGCGGACCTGCGCCACCCGGACAGGTGCGGCAAGAGGCAGGTGTCAACTCCCAGCCGCAGATTGGTCGGCTCAATACCACCGGCGCAGTCGCACCTCAATTCCAGGGTCGGCCAGCACCTGACGTTTGAAGCTTGCAAGGTCAGTTGAGGGGTAACCCGAGCCGGGCCTGTAATGATACGGGTACACGATTCGGGGACGGAACTGGCGAACAGCGTTCACCGCCATGGCGATGGTCATTGTGTAGGGCTGGTTCATGGCGAGGAACGCGACGTCGATGTTTTGCAGTGCGCACATTTCCGGTGTGGTGTGAGTGTCGCCGCTCACGTAGATACGGCGGCGGCCGAGCTCGAGCACATATCCGTTGCCGGTGCCGCGTGGATGAAAGGGGCTTGAGTTTGTGTTGTAAGCGGGCACTGCTTCGACGAGGATATCGGCCAGGTTTGTGCGCGTGCCGTTGGTTAGGACGCAAGCGGTTTTCTTGAGCGAAGCGGTCAGATTGTTGTAAACGGCGACAGGCGCGCCTATCACCCCGTTCGTGGCGATGTTTTCTGTGATCGCAGCCGCATCGAGGTGGTCGCTGTGACCGTGCGTGATCAGCACAAGGTTTGCTTTTGGCAACGCCTTGTAATAGGCGGAATTCACCGGATCAATCGACACAACACGGTCTTTCCACGCGATCACGACAGAAGCATGGTTCACGGGGTGTATGACAATGTCACCGTCGTCGGATTGAATGTGATCGCCTGTCAGGGCATTTGTTTCAGCAACTCGACGGGCGGCGTAATAGCGCAATGGAAGAAAAGGTGCAGCAGAATCCGTATGTTGGTTGGCGCCAAGACTGGCAACGGTGAGCAGCGCTTGCCAGTCCACAAGGTTTGAGCTGGTTTCGATTCTGCAAACCGCACCGGCCGGAGCGCTCAAAGTGAGAAGCAACTCACTGTTGGTTGACAGCAGACATCGGGTGAACTGGAGCTCGGATTGGCCTGTAGAGGTGCAAACCGCACCAGCCACAACAGCCCAACAGATCAAGGCAGTCTTGCGCAAGTTCATAATGGAATCCGCCTGTTGCCCATTACTATCAGGCGGCGCGCAGCCGTGCGCCAGAAAAAACGGAGCGCTTCAACAGCCTCAATCGGGGTAACCGTTCGGGTGCTTTTGGTGCCATGCCCATGCGGAGGCGACGATGTCCTCGATCAACGGGCAAGCAGGTTTCCAGCCGAGATCGCGTGCGGCTTTTTCCGCTGACGCAATGAGTCTCGGGGGATCGCCCGGGCGGCGCGGCCGCTCGACAGCGGGGATTCTGCGTCCGGTGACAACTTGGCAGGCTTGAATGACCTGTCGCACAGAGTAACCTTCGCCGTTGCCAAGGTTGTAGAAACCTGTGATGCCGGGCGCAAGCGCAAGGATATGCGCCGTTACAAGATCGGTTACGTGGATGAAATCGCGGATACACGTGCCGTCCGGCGTCGGGTAATCAGTTCCATATATCTGGCACGCGGCCTCTTTTCCGGCGGCGACGGCCATCACACGCGGGATGAGATGGGTTTCTATTTTGTGATGCTCGCCGAAGCGGTCAGTGGCGCCCGCTACGTTGAAGTACCTGAATGCAACAAACTCGAGACCGTGAATTGTGTGGTACCAGTGCAGAATCCGTTCGAACATGAGCTTGGATTCGCCGTACGGGTTGATCGGTCGCTGAGGCAGGTCTTCAGTGATTGGGATTCTGTCCGGCACGCCATAAGTGGCGCAGGTGGAGCTGAACACGAACTTCTTGACCCTTGCTTCCAGCGAGGCATCCAGGAGATTGAGCGCCGACCCGACATTGTTGCGGAAATACTTGCCGGGGTTTTGCATTGATTCGCCGACGAGCGCGTTTGCGGCGAAGTGAATGACCGCATCCGGCGCCAGCTCGGCCAATGCGCGCCGTGTTCCTTCACGATCGCTCAAGCACATCTGAACAAATCGGGCACGCGGGTCAACGGCCGACCTGTGTCCTTCACTGAGGTTGTCAAGCACGGTGACCGTGTAGCCGGAGTTGAGCAGTTGTTCAGCGCATACAGAACCAATGTATCCAGCGCCGCCTGTTACCAATACGTGCATGGGCGAAGGTTATGGACTCTGAAACTGTGAGCAAGCGCGAAAAAAAACTGGTGCCCTGCCTGATGCAACAAGGTTTCATGCAAGCGGAGCTCGCGGTTCCCGAAAACCGAGACCGGCACGTGTGCTGGTCATATTTGGCGCGCCGGGGAAGGCGCGCCCTGCCTGTATGCAGGGAAACTGGATACAAAGAACAACATTCGACGCGCACTCACTTTCCGGCGAGTGCAATGTGCTGCGGAGCCACGCCCCACTCAACACGAACAATGTTTCGACTTTGACTCAAATCTCGAGTAAACGAAATGGAGACGCGGACGTGAGCCCGCAAAACAAGAATATGGATCAGGAGCGCATATGAAAAACTCGTCTCTCTCCAGCTTGATACTTCTGTCGCTTGCTCTTTTGGCAGTTGCAGCAGTGCCTAATCTGCTCGCGGCAGACGACATCTCCGGCGCAAACCTGTTGCCAAACCCTGGATTTGCTCGAGACGAAGCGGGACTTGAAGGGTGGAAACTAGTGGGTTGCCAGGGTCAAAAACATGACGCGGCTTTCGAGGGAAACTCTGCCGTGAGCGTTGTTGGGAGCGGAAGCGACCATGGGTATTGGCGGACCGAGGACCTGAGCTTCGAACCGGGCGGTCTCTACGAGTTTGTTTTTCAGGCGCGCAGGGCCCCGGGCAGCAGCGGCGGGTGCGCAGTGGCGGGACCATCAAGGGTTAACAGGGATTTTGGGGTGGGAACCGACTGGGGGCGGCACGGATTCGTATTCGTCATGCCGCATGATTCCCGCGCAGACTATGTTCGGTTCGGCCAATGGCAGGCAAAAGGAGAGATGTTCTTCGCAAGGCCGCTTTTGCGGCGGGCAATGGCATCACACGTTGTCATGCCACCCGGCGTCGAGCTTGGCGAAGCCGAATGGATCGCCGAAAACCGTTATCACTTTGCCCCTGATTACAACTGGCGCGGAGCGAATTATCACAGGCCGTTGCTAAAGAACCGCGCGGGGTTCAATTCAAATCGATGGCTTTTCTCGCCCGGAGCTGAAGTGATTTACCATCACCAAGTTGGCAGCTTCCCACAACGGAACGGCAAACTGAGCGTGCAAATCAACCATCATGTGGAAGGCGTTTTGCGTGTTGATGCGAGCGTCGATGGATCGAACTGGGTGAAAGTCGCAGACTTTGATGGTCAGCGGCGCGGCGGGACAGTTGATCTGCCAAAGGAACTGTTTCCCACGCGCGAGGTGTTTGTGCGGCTTGCGCAGAATGGCGATGGGGCAGGATTCCAAGTGAACGTTTACAACTACGAAGCGGCGCTCGAAGGGAAAGCGCCCGAAGGCGAAGGTTCCACCATATTCATTGCGACAACAAAATGCATGGAAGGGTTGGCAGTGCGCGCGCTTCCACGATCGGCGCGCAGCCTTCATATGATCCAGATGTGTCTGACCAATCTGACGAGCAAAGCACTGTGGATCGGCGATGCCACATGGCGCACTGAACGGGGAGGATCGCTCACCGGGAAGCCTGCAAAAGCAGCGGCGCACCACAAGGGAGTTTTCCCGTTTTACCATAAACGTGCGCCCGGCAAAGACTCGGTGTTCTGGTTCGACCTCAAACTCGACGGCGGAGTTGAGAATGCAGTTTATCTGGCGTTGCACGATACGGATGGACGCACACTTTGGTCCGGGGAAAGCACCGTACAGGCGGGAATGTTGGAGGACGCAAGCTACGGATACTGGCTGGCGGAGAAGGATGGTTTGACTGTTTGGTGGTGCGAGAGCGGTTGGAAGGTTGGACGCACCAGACCGGCCCCGTCCCGCCCTTCCAGTGGCCGGACAACTTCGCCGGTGCGCATTACCGCAGCGCGCGGCGAGTACGAAGCTGCACAAGTTGTCCTGCAACCTTCGCGGGATGTGGATTTGATGCGTGTTGAAGTCGGCCCGTGGCGCGCGCCTCTAAAGGCAAACATTTTGCCCACGGTACGGATCGAAGAGGTGGCTTACGTTCATGTGACCCATCCGACCGACGACACATGCGTGCGGGGCTGGTATCCTGATCCGCTGCCACCGTTGAAAACGCCGCTGTCGCTGAAGAGTTACGCGAACCAACCCTTGTGGTTGACGTTTTGGGTTCCAGGGGAAACGGTCGCGGGCGACTACAAGTCGTCGATCAAGCTGCGCACAACAGCGGGTGACCTGGAAGTCCCTCTGGTGCTTCATGTGTACGACTTCGAACTGCCCCGGGAAACACATCTGCGAAGTGCACTCGGCCTTGGCGCAGGCGCAATTAACGCCTATCACAAACTCGCCAATGAGGACGACAAGCTGGCCGTCTTCGAGAAGTATCTTCGGAACTTCGCCGAACATCGGATCAGCCCGTACTCGTTCTACGACTTTGCGCCAATTGATGTGCGGTTTGTTGGGGAAGGCACAAACGCCCGCGCAGTGGTTGATTTCTCAAAGTTTGACCCTGTTGCCGAGCGCTGGCTTGGCAAAGGAGGATTCAACAGTTTTGTCCTTTCGTTGCGGGGAATGGGTGGCGGGACATTCCATTCACGTCATCTCGGAAACATCGCGGGATATGAAGAAGGCACGCCCGAGCATGCGCGGTTGTTCAAAGACTATCTGGGGCAAATCGAAGCGCATCTGAGGCAACGCGGCTGGATTGACAAGGCGTTCACATATTGGTTCGACGAACCTGATCCGAAAGACTACGAGTTTGTGGTGGATGGCATGAAGAGGCTGAAAGACGCTGCCCCGGGAATAAAGAGAATGCTGACCGAACAACCCGAGAAGGAGTTGATCGGGCATGTGGACATCTGGTGCGCCTTGACGCCCGAATGGACACGTGAACGAGTGCGTGAACGCCAGCGGGCTGGCGAAGAGGTTTGGTGGTACATCTGCACCGGCCCAAAAGCGCCTTATGTTACCGAATTCATCGATCATCCAGGAACCGAGTTGCGACTCTGGCCGTGGCAGTCTTGGCAGTATGGCGTTAATGGAATCCTTATTTGGGCTACCATTTACTGGAACAGTCCGGTGGCATATCCGCCGCCCCAGCTCCAAGACCCGTGGAAAGACCCAATGAGCTGGGTGAGCGGCTACGGAACCCCGGTTGGCACCCGAAATCCTTGGGGGAACGGCGACGGTCGCTTCCTTTACCCGCCGCGGCGCGATCCAAATGTGTCGAGCGAACCGTGCCTCGACGGCCCTATCAACTCAATCAGATGGGAGAACCTCAGGGATGGCATGGAAGACTACGAGTATTTCTGGCTTCTGAAGCAACGCATCGAACGCACTCAAACCGGGAGGGAAAGTTCTCTTGTCAAACAAGCGCGCAAATTGCTCGAGGTTCCAGAGGATGTCTCACGTGACCTGACACATTTCACGGTTGATCCGCGCAAGATGCTTGAACACCGCGCGCTGATTGCCGAAATGATCGAGAAACTCTCCGATTGAGTTTTTGAGCATATTCCTTGACAGATGCAACGAGCGGGCTTTTGGGAACGCGGTGGAGCATGGGTCATTGCCCAGAACACGCTGATGATGCTGGTTGTCGTCGTCTCGCCGTTGAGCAGCACCGTGGACTGGGCACAGGTGTGGCGGTGGATTGGCGGCCTGTTAATGGCGATCAGCGCCGTGTATGGGGTGGCCGGTGTGATTGCTCTGGGCAAGAACCGCACAGTATTCCCAAGCCCGAAAGCCGAGGCAGAGTTTGTGGAGACCGGCATTTATCGATTTGTACGGCATCCACTTTATGGAAGCGTAGGTTTCCTTGTCCTCGGCTGGAGCCTGTTCTGGCGGAGTATTATCGGCATGGCGCTGGCTGTGGCACTGGCATTTGTGTTGAGAGAAAAGGCTCACAGAGAAGAAGCATGGCTGTGCAACAAGTTTCCACAATACGATGCCTACAGGAAACGTGTTAAGAGCGTGATTCCATGGCTGATTTAGCCAGAAAATCTCGCCGGCAGACCGACCAGGCATCCGGCTGTTTCATCTGCAAGGGCCGCACTGGCCATGTGGCGCTTGACGCCTTGATTCCGAGATTCCCAGCGGGACCGGCGTTCTGATCACTGCGCATCCGCCAACGTGCCAGTGCCGGTTCTCCAACCGTCAGATCTCAGGAAAAGGGTGTTTTTGACGCGGGACCGGTTGCAAATTGAATTCCCACTTTTGGCGGCGCTTGTTGCGAAAAAGGGGCAGGCTGCTCCTCATGACAATAGAGTGACAGGCTCGATATTTGTGTGAAGTGTCCCAGGTTCCTTGATTGCCGTTGGCGGGCTCTTGGCGCGTGCGGAGCAAATAGAGTGACAGGCACGATATTTGCGCGACTCGATGTCACTGGCCTGATCAGGCCAGGCGGATTGGGCTGTCGGTCAATGCTTCATTTGTGCAATCGAGCGGACGTTGAAGTTGCGAATGCATCCTGACAAAAGCTGGGTTTTGCCCGGGTCTGACGCTGTTGGTCCGGTTTTGCGACCATTTGATCGTTGCTGCTGGCAGGGGGTTCGGGTTATAGAAGGAACGTATGTTACCTGAGTTGCTCAAGCATGGCGGTGTGATGATGTGGCTGCTGTTGGTT
>JARYMD010000076.1 GCA_029907285.1 Verrucomicrobiota bacterium
ATCAGGGGGCAAAAACCAAACTACCAGCCTGTCACCTTATCCAGCTCACTGCCAAAGGCCGTACCGTTGTGACCGCCTTGCCGGCTGCCAGAGAAGCAGATACACAGGAATTGACCAAACTCGCGGCGTGGAAATCTTCGCAAATATGAATGACTCTTCAATATAAGAATGTAGCCTGAATACTGTTTGAAGTGGTGTGTCTTGAGAAGGCTACGAAATATGCGGGCCCTTGGAAACCCGCGCCACACCTAACAAGTATTGATGCGTTATAAGCAGTGTGTCGCTGGTCGCGTTGGCGAAATCGGCTCCTGCGGGGAGTACGGCGTTCGGCCTGGAAAGGAAATTGTGATTCTCTGGGCCAGGCGCCGGTTTCCTTTGCCCGGAAATCTCACCGCCTGACGAGACCATGACACCCAAATTTTGCCTTCTCTCCCGCGGACATCAATCGCTCAGCGGAGAGTAATGGCAGCGAACCCGCTGAATCTGAGACGCGCCCGGCAATGTCCATTTCTTGCCGAAGCCATACTGTTTCTTGTCAATCGACGACGGCTTTGGGGGTTGTGATTACGGCGGCGCCCTTGCCGTTTATGACGGCTTTGATGCCGCTGTTGGGTTGTCCCCCAAGCCGGATTGTCACCATGTGATGCATCTTGACGCCTGGTGTCTCGGGCGTCTCGATGGCGTTGTCGGCGACCACCGGTGCTGCGTAGAAGACGCAATAGACACCAAGGCCCCATGCTTCGTGGGTTGTGACCGTGTCCGAGACCTTGTATGAGGCGTACCCGTTGACATTCCCGTGTTTCCACGCTTCCTGACCGGGAGGGTCATATGGCATTTCGGACTGATAGAAGAAAACGCGTCCGCCGTTTCCGTTCCAGATTGTCTGGTATTCCTGGGTGTGCTCCACGAACAGGCCGTAGATGGTTACGTTGTTGCCGTTCACGATGAGACCGTTCTTGTTCGGATTCGATGTCCATCCGACGCCGCGTCCATGGTCGGCGCGCCAGAGCCAAAAATTGTCGCCCACCACGTCGCTCGAATTGATCGTGACCATGCAAGCTGCCTTTGCGGGGTGTGCGCCGCCCACCCGGCAAAACAGGTCCCAGAGAAAAATCGGGTCTGCCGCGTGCGAGGCGTGGCTGCCCGGTTCGCCCACTTGGACCAGCACATCGGAGCTGACAGGGCCGGCTTCGATTAGCAGGCCGCCAACTTTTACTCCATCGACATCGGAGATCGACAGAGCGGCGGTGCCATTGTCCACTTCGAGCGTGGCGTAACCCAATCCGAGCAGGATTGTATTGGGGCGGGCAACACGGATGCTGTCGTTCAAATGATAGATACCGGGCGTGAACAGCAGATGCTTGCCCGAGTTCAACGCGGCATTGAGGCTGGCGGCATTGTCCCGGTCCGGCCGTGCAATGTGAAACTGGTCGATTGGCAAGGCGACACCGGGAGTTGTTCGTGAGTTCCATGTGATTCCGCGCGTGGCATTGGTGTTGAGGCTCGGAACGTGCACGAAGAAGCCTCCGTCATCATTGACAAACAAGAATGGCTTCTCCCGGATCACCGGTGTTTGGTCGATGACCGTATAGGGCGGGTCGGGCCACCGCCCCGGAGGCGGATTTGCGACGCCGACAAAGACCATGTTCCAGTTTGCGCCTTTCCAACTGCCCCATTCAGCGTTTCTTGAAAACCATTGCTGCTGCGAGCCGGAATTGACCTGGCCGTCGATTTTCGAGTCAGCGATGAAACCGCCGCTGGACCATCCGCCGTCCCACAGGTTCAATGCGCCTTTGACATGGACACGTCGCAGCGCGGTGGCCTGCGACACGGCCCAGATGTTGATGTTGTTGTCCATGGTGGGTGTTACTGAAAGATTCTCCACACATCGCCAGAAATTGCAGGTTGCGTTGTTATTGGCCATCCAGCGGGCTTTGGACCTGACCGCGCCGGCAATGGCCACGTCATCGGGAGATTCTCCCAGACCCAGCACCTGGGTGTAGAAGCCCACTTGAACATCAAGGTCGTATTTGCCGGGTTTGAACATGATCGCGTAACGGTTCGGACCGAACTGGCTGCGTTCCTGCTGTCGAAAAACGTCGTCAATGCGGTTTTGAATATCCGGCATCGACGGATCGAATATCAGCACGTTCGGGCCGAAATCCGGGGCATTCGCCATGGCCCGTTCGGAAAGCGCTCGGCAACCGGCTGTTGTGGAACTGATTATGAGAAAAACGAGGAACCTGATGAAAGCTCTGGCTTGCATTTGCGTCTGGACGATTCTGGCATTTGGCGCCGATCAATGCTAACGAAAAACTTGTTGTTGCGTCGTGCGATGCCATGCCTTAAACAAGAACTGCGGATGTGACGGCTGTGTTGCCGCAGCATCCGCTTTTTGGCCGAGCTGGACCGAGCCGGGCAAACAATTCGCGGGTCCGAACAGAAGGCGGCTTGTGAAATCCGTGCCCCAGCCATCTCGCAACGCCAAAGAAACAACTTTTTGAACTGCGACAACTGTGAATCCGTCTTCACCGAATCAGCATGGCACTTCAAACGAAGGTGGCACGCCGCCGAGATATCCCCGCAAGCTTTCCGAGGTCTTTCTGGAATTCGTTATGCACATGGTTTCAGAAGATGATCCGCCCGAGGTTTTGGAACGCGGATTGCACTTGGGCGCGGTCATTTGGAACCTTGCCCTGGTGGCTGAGGAAGAACAACCGGAAGGCTTTGCGATGATTTGCGCTGCGCTTAACTGTGAGAAGCACCCCTCGGTGAAAGATCACATTGCACGAATGTTTCTGATTCGCAAATTGGTTTACGGGCATGACCGGCGGATGGTGTACCACTTCCAGCTTGTAAAGGAAAGGGACACAGTTCGGCTCCATGTTGTTTCTACGGATTTCGGCCCGGAAGAGGAACACGAATGCAACACATGATCAGTCGGCCCCAGCATCTTTGACCATCAACGATTCTGACGCCATGCAATCGCACAACCAAAATGGGGGTTTTCTCATGCGGTTGGTTGTTCTCTACGTTTGTGTTTTGCCGACATTCGCGCTGGACCTCAATGAGGCCGTAATCGTTCTTTCGCTGACCTCCTCAGCTCGAGAAAAGAAAGCCGCCCAAATGCTGTCCGAGGAAATCGAGAAACGCTCTTGCGTGCGGCTTCGGACAACAAGCGCCCGACCTGCGCCAGATGTGCCGGTGGTTGTGGTGGGCAGCCGGACAGGGTTGACGGAATCGGCGGACCTGCGTCTGAACGGGCTGTTGAGCACGAACAAGCCGGTTGGACCAGAGGGTTACAGGCTTTTTGTCAGTCAGGGTGCTGGCGCGCCGGCTGTATGCGTTGTCGGTGAAGACGAACGCGGCGTTCTGTTTGGCGTTGGCAGATTGCTGCGTGAACTGCACCTCGGACGCGGCCGTGTGCGCATCGACGACGCTCTTGATGTTTCAAGTGCGCCGAAATATGCGTTGCGCGGCCACCAGCTTGGTTACCGTCCGAAAACAAATTCGTACGATGCATGGGACCTGCCTGTCTGGGAGCAATACTACCGCGATCTGATCGTTTTCGGCTGCAACGCCATCGAACTGATTCCTCCGCGATCAGACGACGATGCCGACAGTCCGCATTTCCCCCGCCCATCCATGGAAATGATGGTTGGAATGTCAAAGCTCGCTGACGAGTACGGGCTGGATGTGTGGATTTGGTACCCGGCCATGGACAGGGACTATTCCGATCCGGCGACCGTCGAGCGTTCATTGCGCGAATGGGGCGAAGTGTTTTCAATGCTGCCGCGTGTTGACGCAGTGTTTGTGCCCGGAGGCGATCCCGGGCACACGCCGCCCAAGGTCTTGATGGCATTGCTGGCCAGGCAAACCGAAAACCTGCACCGGTTTCATCCAAAAGCTCAACTCTGGGTTTCCCCGCAAGGATTCAATCAGGCATGGATGGACGAGTTCATGGGAATCTTGCGGCATGAGTCACCCCCCTGGCTCAGTGGGATTGTCTTCGGACCACAGGTCCGGCTCACTCTCCCCCGCTTGCGCGCGGCCGTGCCGGAACGGTACCCGATCCGGCATTATCCTGACATCACCCATTCCAGGCAGTGCCAATACACGGTGCATGACTGGGACACCGCATTTGCTGTCACGCTGGGCCGGGAATGCATCAACCCGCGCCCGATTGCACATGCAACGATTTTCCGGAAAACCCAGCCCTATACGATCGGCTTCATCACGTATTCCGAAGGCTGCAACGACGACGTCAACAAGATGCTCTGGAGCGCGCTCGGCTGGGACCCGGACGTCAGCGTGACCAACATCCTGCGCCAGTACAGCCGCTACTTCATCGGCGAGCGATACGAGGAAGATTTTGCACAAGGCCTCCTCGCCCTCGAAAAGAACTGGGACGGGCCGCTGATCAAAAACGCGGGCGTGGAAAGAACGCTCGCCCGTTTCCAAAAGCTCGAGAAATCAGCCGCACCTGCCGATCTGAAGAACTGGCGCTTTCAACAGGCGCTGTTCCGCGCCTACTATGACACTTACACGCAGCGCCGGTTGATTTGGGAAACCGATTTGGAAACCCGGGCGATGGCAGAACTGCGGAAAGCGCCCCAGGTTGGATCGGATGCCGCGCTTGCCGCGGCTGAAAGTGTTTTGAACCGTGCCATTGACGAACGGGTGAAGCCGGAGTGTCTGCTGCGCATTCATCAGCTTGCCGAGGCTTTGTTCCAGAGCATCTCGATGCAGTTGAGCGCCGAGAAATACAAAGCCATCGCAGTTGACCGCGGCGCGAGTCTCGACACGGTCCAGTTCCCGCTCAACAACACACCATGGCTCAAGCATCGATTTGCTGCCATTCGCAGGCTCACCGCTGAAACTGACCGGCTCAAGGCGATCGCGGAAATCATCAATTGGGACAATCCAGGCCCGGGCGGTTTCTACGACGACCTCGGGAACGTGGGCCGGCAGCCACATCTTGTTCAGGTCCCGGGCTTCGAGGAGGACCCGAGCCGCATGGAATCGGTGCGCGTCGATTTTGAAGAGGATTTGGTGCTCGATTCCCCGGACGAAGGGGCAGGCGTCCCGCGGCGGGTTTCGTGGATAGATCACGCCGAAAGCCTCTACGACACCCCGTTGAGAATGCGTTATACCGGACTTGACCCTGCGGCGCACTACCGGGTCCGTGTCGTGTACGCCGGCGACAATTTCAAACGGAAGATTCGCCTGATTGCAAACGGCTCGATCGAGATTCATCCGTATATCGAAAGACCTGTTCCGGTCAGGCCGATGGAGTTTCCCGTTCCGCCGGAAGCCGTACGTGACGGTGAACTGGTGCTGAGCTGGTTTGGCGAGACCGGTTTGGGAGGGAACGGCCGCAACTGCCAGGTTTCGGAGGTTTGGTTGATCAGAGAATGACCTTGCGCTGCAGTTCGTCAAGGAACCCGCGTTGGCCGCACAACAGTTTTTTCCGCGCTTGCTCGATTGTGAACCAACCGCCTTTGTCAACTTCGGGGCATTGAATCCATTTGCCGGATTTCGGCGGCCACTGCATGGAAAATGAGTTGCTCTTGACTGATGCCGGGTCGATATCCCCTTCAACCGCCCATACATGGACAACCTTGCCGCTCGGCTGTGTCAGAGGCGTCAATTCGATGAATTGGCCTGAGACCTCAGAACCGGTTTCTTCACGAAACTCACGCCTTGCGGCGTCGAGCGGTTCTTCGCCTTCATGAAACTCACCTTTTGGGATTGACCATGCGCCGTCGTCTTTGTTCTCCCAATAAGGGCCTCCCGGATGAACCAGGAACACCTGCAATCCGCCGCTGGATTTGCGGTACAAGAGGATTCCGGCGCTTTTCTTTTGCTTCTTGTACAACATGAACGAGTCAGAATGTGCCAAGAATCCGGGTCAAAATCGAGCATAAATCTTTTGCGATTCCGGGATTTGGGTCAACCTTTTGGTCCAAGTCTGAGAATTGCAGGCAAAAAAGGCCTATCCTTTGGCAATTCCGGGCAAGCCGTGTGCGGCAAGAAAACTGAAGCATTGGCAGCGAAACGAGTTGGACGGAACAGTGGCTGTTCAGTGTGTTTCGTTCACTTCAGGGTTAGAAAGGGTCAATCAAACTGAGTGAAAACATCAAAGGTCGGTGAAGTCCGTTCGGCTTGTGACAGGGCGGAGGATCGCGGCACTCATAAGCGAACATGTTCAGCAATGAGATCGATCGCAGTCATTGTGGCAGTGTTGTTTCTTTGGTCATCTGGATGGGCTGACACGCACACTTTGCTGTTGCCCGATTGGGAAAGCGCGTGGTGGACCGTGTACGCCCGGGTCGAGGGCCAGGATGTAAAATTCATTCAGGAGGGCAACACCGGTGCCCAAGGCTCAGAAATCCAGACCATTTTTTACACCGCACCCAAGGAGGCCACCGTGTCTGTGTACGCCGATTTTCACGGCGAATTGCCGCAGGGCATCGAACCGGTCTCGCTCGAGCTGGAAATCAATGGAGACGTGCATTCCACATGGACAATCGATGGCGGGGTGGCGACCACGGTGATCAACATGAGCACAAACAAAGAGGCCATCAACCAGATCAGACTTATCGCAGGGCGCGCTGTGCTGCACACAACCAACCCGAACTGGACACCGTCCGCACACTTCCTTTCAACCCTGTATGTGGTGCGTCCCATCAGAGTGAGTGCCGGAGGCGCGCTGGGTGGTTCGATGTCGGTTTACGCATATTCAAACACACCCTGCATCCAAACAAATGTCGGCGGGCAGGCATGGGTCGATTACAAATTCGATCCATTGCCCAATGCGTCGGTGAAGGTCGAGCCCGTCGTGGGCACTGAGGTGAGTTCAGGTTGGTTGACAACAGACGACAGCGGGCGTGCAGTTGTGAGCGTGTGGGCCGAGACCAGCTCGCCGGTGGACGAAGCAGGATATGTTCACGGGAGTGTGCGGATCAAGGGTGTCAAGGATCGTGCAACCGTCGAGCGCGAAACTGAATTGCGCATTCCGTATGCGCTTGTGGCCGGAGTCAACGGCGCCTCGCTGGTTGGGCGAGCCGGAGCAATCATTGAACCACGGCGAATCATCGACGGTGACATTCTGAAGCCTGGTGATGTCGTTCAAGTGGGGAACGAACTGATTGGTTCCGGCCCATATTTAACCCTGCAGTTCTGCAACGGCCAGCAGTTGACACTCCAGTCAGACACTGTCAGTGGCGTGCGTGCCGTTGTCGGCCAGGGAAGCTTCGATCACCGCACGCCCGTTCTCACAGCCACTTTGCAGAATGTTGCCCAGGAAATCCGAAGCGACCCGCGGCGTTACGGGCGGTTTCTCTTTTACAAGGCAGTCGGAAACGCAGTGGACAATTTCCTCGGGTTGCCTGATCCGGTTGGATGGACGGTAACCACGCCCGGCGGCGCAGTGGAGGAATGGCTGGCCGAATTCGGCGAGTCAGCCTACCAGCCAAAGAGCAGGGCCAGTTCGGGCCAGGGCACCGCTCTTGCAGGCGGAACCCAGACAGCCGCAGACGCCCCGTGGGCCGGCGGAATGGTGGATTTTTATTCAGACGGCACGGTGCGAGTTTACAACCACGGCGCCACAGTAGCTGTTCGCAGCCCGTCGGGATCGCGAACAGTCCCTCTCAGCGGGATGACAGTCGGGCGATTGAACACGCCGGGCGGCGAACTGGCTGCGGTCGGTGCCGCGCCGGCCACGGGGAATGCGCCAATCATCGAGTTGGCGCCTGCACCTGGCGCAACTGAGGTCCCAATCCGCCCTGGTTTCAGGCTGAACATCACCGAGCTTGGAGGAAACACGGTGCTGCCCGGCAGCGTGGTTTGCCGGTTGGACGGATACTTGTTGCCAATGGCTTCCAGAGAGGAGAACCGATTTGCACTTTCGCTGCCGCCCGGCATGGCACTGACGTCGGGAACACATGAGTGGGACGTTGAACTTGCGATGTTAGGCGGCGCCATGGTTCGCACCAGCGCAACGTTCCAGGTCACAGCCAATCTGCCCGCTCCGCAATCGGTGCGCGCAGTCGCAGGCGCTCAGCGAGTGAGTCTGCGCTGGGACGCTGAAGCGTTGGAATGGGCGCACGGCGGTTTCCGAGTGTACCGGACTGCGCCCGGCGGAACGCCAACACTGATAAGTGGCACAAAGCCGTTGCATCAGCCGAACTTTGTGGACCCCGCGCCGGTACCCGGTGCAATGTATGAAGTTGCAGGATTGGATGCTTCCGGGCGCGAAGGCGCTCGGAGTGCGGCTGTAACGGCTGCTTTTCCGGGAGCTGTTCCCAGCGCACCGAAGCGGGTGACAGTCACGCCTCAGGCTCTCGAGACCGGGGCCGGGCTGGCACTCTTGATTGAAGATTCCACGCCCGGTTTCACCCTTTGGCGAATCGAGGCGGCGGAATCTGCTGCAGGTCCTTTCGCAGATGCGCTCGACGGTGAGTTGACCAGTGTCAACCCGTGGCCAATTCCGCGCCCGTTTGAAGAAACCCGCCGCTGGTGGCGTGTTATAGCAGTCAACGTGGACGGCCAACAAGGCCCTGCCACAGTGGTCGGGCCGGTGGCATTGCCTGCTGCTTTGCCGCCGGTTGCCGGGCTGACCGCAAGTCCGAACCCAGATGGCTCGGCCACGCTGCGATGGAACCCGTGGACTGCGCGACCGTTGGCAGGCTACCGGGTTGAACGCTGGGTCAACAACTCGTGGACGACGGCAGGCGAAGTTGGCGCTGCCACACTTTCGTGGACCGATCCAGCACAGAACACGGGCGAGCTGCGCCAATGGCGCGTCAAAGCGCGCCTGGCAGGTGGCGGAGAGTCGCCAGCCTCAGCAAGCGCCGCTTTGCGTTTGCAGCCCGTTCCCGCCAGCAGAGGCATCGTTCGTTTGGCCAGTGATTCTCTGACCGGCGCCGAAGGCGGGACGGCAGCCGTGCGTGTCATCCGCGAGGGCGGACTTGAACTGCCGGCTTTTGTGACGTGGTCAAGTTGGGGCTGGGCCGGCACCGCGTTGCCGGACTACGATTACACGGGTGGGTCGGGCTTGTTGGTTTTTGCGCCGGGCGAAACTGAAAAGGTTATTTCGGTTCCTTTGCTGCCTGATGCGGAGCGCGAGCAGCCTGACGAGGTTTTCTACATTTACCTGCGCGGAGTCGAAGGCGGCCCCGTGCTGGGTGAACCATCGACAATGCAGATCGCGATCACCGAGGGTCCTGAACTTGCATGGGAACAATCATGGCTGTACACCACTGAAGATGGCCCCACAGGGATTCAAATCGCTGTGGTGCTCAACAGTCCCGCAGCTCATTTGGTGCAAGCTGACTACGAGTTTGTCCCAGACGCCAGCACCGCTTCGCCTGACGACGATTTCATTGCCCCGCTCTCGGGAACGCTGACCCTTGCGCCGGGCCAGACAAGGGCGAGTTTCACCGTGCTCATCATAAACGACAATCTCAAGGAAGGCACAACGCCCGAAAACGCTGTGTTCCGGCTCTTCAATCTGCGCGGCGCAGCAATCGATGACACCGACCCATTCCGGGTTCGTGCGACACTTCAAATTGCCGATGACGACACGCGTCCCGGCCAGGCTGTGTTTGTGGAAAATGCCATCCGCCTGCGCGAGG
Organism: Verrucomicrobiota bacterium; assembly: GCA_029907285.1. Taxonomy (GTDB): domain Bacteria; phylum Verrucomicrobiota; class Verrucomicrobiia; order Limisphaerales; family J093; genus JAAYVR01. The sequence continues at coordinate 9,639 of JARYMD010000076.1, forward strand.
GTGAAAGCCGCACTCTCACAATTCGACGACAAGGCGGCAGCGACGGCCCGCTTCAGGTTTTCTTGTTCCCGATGAGCGGCAATGCCACCGAAGATGAAGATTGGACCCTCACGCCGCGCTCCACGCAGTTCGAAGACGGCCAGACCGAAATCAACGTCACCCTCAAAGCGCTCACAGACAACCGAGTCGAAGGCGCCGAACTGGTTGTGCTCGGCCTCCACGGCGGCTTCGGTCCGGGCCAGATGAGCACGCTCCTGATAACCATCGAGGACGCCGATGGCACTGTTTCGGGCTTCTCTGCATGGGCGAACGAGCATCTTGCCAATTATCCGCCGACGGCACGCGCTGCCGATGCCGACGCCGACTCCGACGGCCTCCCAAATTGGGTCGAGTATTTGTGGCGCACCAACCCGGCCAAACCGGACCGCCCAACACCGCCCCAACAGTCTTTCAGTGAGTGGGGTGAATGGCACGTGCGCGTGACCGTGCGCGAGGACGCCGCCGCTTTGGTTCTTGCCGAATTTGCCAACAATGTCCTTTGGACTCAGCCAGTGTTTGACGCCGGAACGTGGCAGTCGAACGGCGACGGCACACGGACAGGATTGTTCAAGTTCTACAGCTTCGGAACCAACGCAGGCTTTGTCCGATTCCGATCGGAATGGCTGGGCGGCCAGTAGCCATTAGGCCGGAAAGTCTGACCGAAATAGTTTCTCCAGCATGTGTGGACGGCAAGCCGGGCAGATTCGCCGGCTGTCAAAACAATTGCCGGAATCAATTGCGGGCTTGGGGTGCGGCCCAATATGCAATTGCATTCTCGAAAAATCCGGGCACATTCTTATCAGATGACGCACCGCTGCCATGGCCGGAGAAATCGGATGTTGATTTCGGCTCATAGCCCGGGTGCGTCCGAGCTTTTGAACTCGATCACATGGACAAAGATGAACTGTATCGTCGCGGAATCGATGAGCTCCTGGTCACAGGGCCGGTTGGCAATCGGAGATACTGGGCCGGCCACTTGGTGTTGCGAATGTTGGACGGCCTGGGCATCCTGAATTACCGTCATTATGACCGGTACAATGGCCGGGTTTACACCGAAACAGCCCTCGATTCTATTCGAGCAGCAGCGGCTGTGATGACTTTCCCTGAACAAGGGCTTTTCGTGCTCGCGGCGATTTTCACGCCATGGTTAGCATTGGGCAGGGCCTCGGGACTGACATTGAAAATGCGCGACGTTCTTGAGGCCATTGCAGAGATAGCCGGAAAACCTGTGTGTCTCGTCGCTGCAATGTCGGTTTTTGACATGGGCAGAGCCGCAGTGCACCGCTATCAGCCGGAAGGGTTGTTCCCTGAAAATCGAAAGCCCGGTGAAGGTATATCCATCACATTTTCCTCAGAGCAAGTTCTGTCGCTTGGGCTGCGATCGCACACATTCGAGCTTGACAGGCTGGTCGCTGCTTTGGAGCGGCCTGAACAGTACGGGTGGGAGTCAAATCTGCGCCAATTGACAACGTGGTGGCTTGAGAATTCGGAGCAATTGCAGGTCGATCGCGAGGTTAATCGGCTCATCTCCGAAATGTCACAATTGCCCCTGGCCGAGCTGGATGTATGGCGCGCACTTGGCCTGATGGATTGGTTGGCTGACAACCCCGGTCACCCGCGAGCGCAAGATGCCGTGAAGGCCGCAGCGCGCATCAAACATGCGCCTCTCCGCAAGAGCGCTGCCAAACTGGCCGCACTCACGAAAAGCTGGGATGTCATAGAGCGCCTCGCCCAGCATGACCCGGACAGGGGAGTGCGCGAGCTGTCAGAAAAGCTGTTGGCAGGCAAGAACGAGCCGGAAACGCCGCCCAGCAACGGCCAAACATCAGACTGACGCATTGGCGCTGTCGGCCGCGAACCGCCCCGCGCGCGGCCCTCTTTGGTCGCATCAACGCGACAGCCTATCCTACGACCCGTTTCCACCACGCAAACCCGGCGCCCGAACGTTGACCGGAAGGGGGGGCTGATAACTCCGTGTCTGTCCCCATATTGCACCAGCAATCTTTCGTGTCTCCCGCCTTCGCAACTCCTGACGGGATTCAGGTCAATGTAACAGACCACCCGAATGATCACTTCCGGGTTGTGCTCGCCCCCCGTATGTTCACGGCTGTTTATCGCGCTCGTCCAGAATTTGAGTTGAAGCTCGGACGTTGTTGCTCTCGAGCACAACTGCGCCGACGCGCTTGCCGATTCGAATGCCGATCTTTTGCAGTCCGGCGCCAGTGTCCTCGATGACGTTGCTGCGAATGATTGTCCCGTGCGTCACGCCGTCGATGAAAATCCCAGACCCATGATTGTCCCGGACGACATTGCTTTCGAACCTGACGCGGTGGGCCGCCATGGGTTCCTGTTCGGCCCGCCAATAGACGCCGCCCTGCTTGTTTCCAACGATCGTGTTGTTGCGCACCACATTGTCGCTGTCCTTGTGGCCGATCGACATCCCATACCCGCCGTTGTTTTCCAGCAGATTCCCTTCGGCGAAACCACCCCGCACACGCCAACAAAAGAAAAACCCGTCCTCGCCATTTCCAATCGCGCGACAGCCCTTGACCGTTGGACGTTGTGAGCCGCTTCCGGGATGCAGACCAAGACCGGCGCATCTCTCGACCACACATGATTCAACTTTCACATCGTTTGATTGCTGAAAGCTGATGCCGTCGCCGTTGTAATCGCGCACAACGCAGTCCTTGATTTCACAGTTGTCGCCCCGGTACAGGAAGATGCCCGCGGCGCGGCAGCCATCGACCTTGGTCGGGTTCTCGGCTTTGTTGCCGTCGATTGTCAGGCTCTCAACACGTGCATCCTGCAAATTGTAGCCGCTGACAACCGGGAAAACCGTCGCAGCAAATCCGCCGTCAGCAACCATGATGTCAGCATTCATGGGACGGCTGAGTGTGAAATAGTTCGAGCGCGCGTTGAGAATGGTTGCGCACACGCCATGAAAGTAACGTTGTGTTTTCGACGCCACATACACGCCGCGCCCGATTTCGAAGCCCGTGACGTCCGCCACTGTAATTGCAGCCTCGCCAAAGTCACCGTCGGCAGCCAATAGAGAACGAACCTCACGATCCTTCTTGAGCACAGTTCTTGCCCCGAATCCCCGGACTGTCACGCGGCTGCGAAGATGGAGCGAATCACGCATCAGGTATTCGCCGGGGCCGATTGTTACCACTCCGCCGCCGAGGTTGGCCACGTAATCAACCGCAGCTTGAAGCGCGCGATTGTCAGCGCCCAGGATGTCCGCGTTCCGGACACCAACGGTGATGTGCACTGCCGGTTGCGCGTGCAACTCGTTCTCGGGATGTTGTCGGCCGGCCTCATCAGCAATCGCGGCCGCCACTGCACAACCTGCGCCAGCAAACACGAGGATAAGAATCGATTTCATGTGATCAATGTAACTGCCCGCGCGCGTTGAGTCACGACCAGCCTTTGTCACCACAACATCGTGCCTGTCACCCTATTGCTTAGCCCGGAAATCTCACCGGTCACCCCATCGGATTCACCGGTGCCTTCACCCCGGTGAGATTTCCG
>JARYMD010000077.1 GCA_029907285.1 Verrucomicrobiota bacterium
ACTTCGGCAACTGCGGACCGGAACAAGGGACGATTTGCCCGCCACCTCACAATCAGGGGGCAAAACCCAAACTACGAGCCTGTCACTCTATTTGCGTCTCTTTCGGATGTGCGTGGGTGGCAGGCGACGCGAGCCGAATCAATTCATTCGCCGGCGCATTGGTTTGCCAAGGGACAAAGCGGCTGCTGGGCGGCCACGTTTTAGCAAGACGAGCAAGGCAGTGATAGCAGGGGCCGCCAGTTGGACATTATGGCACCGCATGAGTGGTTGGTCTGAGGCTGGGTCTCGCCAAAAAACCGAGATTCTGTCGTCTGGATGCGGGTTTCCAAAACCGGCACTGTGGCCGTGGCCTGACAACCGCAGATCAATTCCACTTCAGGCCGTCGCTGTCTCGAGGCGGGCTGCTGTGTCGTTGCTTGCCAAACAGGTCCATTTCGATGGCATGGAGCAGCCTTTTTCCGTTGGTTCCGACAGCGGCGATTGCTTTGTCCATCAGGGCGTCGCTCTCGGTCAGGAGGGCATGGAGAAGATGGATGGGATACACTGCGCTTCCTGAAATCTCGGCGGTCATCTCGGCATTGGCGAAAACGTCTCTTGATGAGCCTGTCCGGTGGAGCCTTGCAGATTCAGGGTTCAAGCCCGGAGAACCTTCGGGAAGCAAGGTCCGGTAATGGCGGCGAAAGCGGGTCGGGTCGAGGCCTGCTGTTCGGAACACCTTGCGCAGGCGCTGGAATTCTCTGAGGAATTCCTCCAACAGCTTGTCGCGATCGGCAATCGTCGATGGAATGGACGATGGGAAATCAATGTCAACGCACTTGCACAAGCCGAGGAGAAAGTGGGCCGGCTCGATGAATGCCGCGTTGAGACGCCGTGCCTCGAACTCGGCAACCTGCCATGTTAACAACAAACTGTTCGAATAAGTGGGTTTCATGTTTTGCCCAAATCACACATGCCACAGTGCGAGGCATCCACGTCCGAAGGATTTTGTGCGAATACTCGCGCAGGCGTTTCAGTTTCCAACCGGTGAAACCAACGCTGAGATGCGCACAACCGCTGTCCGGTTCCTTGACCGGTCATTCGCCGAATTGCCCTTGAACGGGCGAGACGGGTTTCCGGAAATCGCAGCCAGTTGTGCCGGATCAAACAGGCCCAGCCCGAAATAGTATTCCGCCACGGTCGCTGCCCGTTTCATTGCGAGTGCTGATTCCCATTGCTCCGTCCATTTGAGCAGCGGACGATCATCATCTGCATAACCTGCGATCTCAATCCGCACAGCGTCGGGCGACTGCGATATCGCCCTGCCAACAACCATCAGCCGCTCTTTTGCGCCGGGCCTGAAATGCGTCCCGTGATCGAAGAGCCCCTCGTGAAAAACCAGAACGGTTGATTTACCCTCCACCGAGATGGAAACACCGGGTATTTCGGCAGGCAGCGAAGGAGGGCGCGATGGAATCCCAGCCTTCATCAGCACGGTCTGGTGTTCCGCTGCCAACGCGCGGTAGTCGGACTCGAGTTTGTCTGCGGTTGCACGGCTGCTCTCGAGTTCTGCGGCCAACGCCCGTTCCCGGTCAACCGCAACGCGGAGTGCGGCGATCTGATTGCTCATCAGTTGCGCGTCGGTTTCGCGTTGCTTGACAAGTTTCTGCCAATCGGCGCGGAGTGCGTCGGTTTGCTGTTCAAAGCCGTTTTTCACAGCGGCCAACTGCCGTTCGAACGCAGTCTCGATCCTCGAAATCTGGTTGCTGGCAACCAGTGGCGCTGATTCGCGAATGGAAGCCAATCGCCTTGTTTCATTTTGAATCTCTGCGACCCGGTTGGACATTGCTGTTTGCGTCCCGATCAACTGCTCCATAGCCGTGCCAAGAGCGTTAAATCTCGACAGGCTTGCCTCCATACGAAGACTGTTGCTGTCGGCCGCAGCAACCGACGCGGTGATTTCCCGCAACTGCCTTTGGAGCTGGGCATTCGCCTTCAACTGGCGCCCCGTCTGCCATGACAGAACGAGCGCACCGCACGACACGACAGCCATCACGACCAACGCAGCCAGAGTAGGCCGCATCCAAATTGGTGCGCGCCGCATCTTTCGGAGCCGCTCCAGACCGGTTCGCGCGCCGATATGCTGTGGGTCAAGTTGCGCAACTTTGCGCCAGTGCGCCTCCGCATCGCCAACGGCACCCTGTTGAGCCCGAATCCGGGCAAACAAATCCAGCGCGGCCACGTCCGACGGATCGGCCGCAATCAAATCCGACAGGATTTCTTCTGCAGAAGCATGCTCTCCCTCGCGCGCCAACTGAGCTGCCTGCGCGAGCGAAATCTGCCGAAGCAAGCGTGGCAACTGATCGATGGCTGGCGGCTGTCCGGTGGCCTCAGGTGCGCTCATGTTGTGCGAATCAGTCGAGTTGAACAGTTGAACCGAGTGTGTTTTGCACTCGATCGCGCTCGGCCGGGGGCAAGAGCTGGAACAACTGCTGCACTGCCGCCTTGAGCCCGTTGAGGTCATTCGCGTTCATGGCGCGAACTGCCATCGAGAACAACCGCTCGGCTTCGGCCCTGTCACGCATGGCAGCCTTGTTGTTCTCGAGAAAAGCGAGGCAGGTCACCCAGAACTCGGGGGTTTCTCTCCAGACGCGGAACCGGAAATTCATCAGCTCCTCGACACGCGTTTTCAGCAGGCCATGGTCGCGGTGTTCGATTGCGTCGCGCACTTCCTTTACAAGTGTGTTGAGCAGCGCGCGCTGTTCTGCGTTTCCATGTCTCTGGACAATTTCTGTGGCGATCTCGATCTCCTTCTGCGCCTCGGCGACCAGTTCCGGCCAACGCAACGCGTCTTCGACCGCATCAAGCGCAATTTGCAGGTCCCGCAGGCGGCTGGCGCATTTGTCGGCCGAATCCTGATCGTTGCGTGACGCAGCCAATGCCTGATCGACCTCGTGTTCAAGCCGCTCGCCGTCGATTCTGGCAAAAAGTTCATTTGCGCGCGGTTCATTCGCTTTGCGTGCTTTTTCGCGCAGATCGGCCAGCCTCTTTTTTTCCGCTTGAACCAGTGTTTCCAGTTCTTCTGGCGTTGGAACAACAAGGGTTTTGATCAGGGTCGTTTCGTACTCTTCGTCAAGTATCGGCACATACGCCTTGGTCAAAAACCGCCGTGACTCGTCAACTTCGATGACAACGTCCAGCTCGGTGCCGGCCGGCACGTCTCTTTTCAGATTTGTGGCGGGAATTTCGAGGCTGCCGACGATCTCGTTTCGGTCTGCACGCGCGTTTTCGCCCTCGACAACCGGAACGCGGATCAGCTCGCCAGATTTGCCGGCGCGAACGCCAACCGTGGTCTTCACGGTCCGTCGAAACCGAGCCGGCAACGGAGTCCCCTTCTCAAAGAACTGAGCCACGGTATTGTCGGCAAGAGCAACGCCAATCGAGTGAATGAGCGGTTGATTGCTGATCACCCCGCCCCCAACCGTGTACGGAAAACTTTCCGGCTTCACCGTCTGCCGCCTCCCTGCAGAATCAAGCAGTTCGATTATGAACGTGTTCTGCCGGCCCTTCTCAGCCCACAATGTCGCCATGAACCTGCCTTCAGGCGACAGACCGATTCTTCCGCTTCGCCATGGCGGACTGGCGTCCTTGTTGACAAACTCGATGGTGAACTTCGACATGTCCTCGTCAGAGGCGGAAACGACCCGGCCACTGACCAGCGGTTCAATGTCAGGTCCAATGGCCTTGTAGTCCAGGTTCACATTGTATTCGCCTGCGGCTGGCGCGCCAACAATTGCAAGCTGCTGCGTTGCGGCAAACACCGCCGCGCCCCGCGCAACAACCGTGAACGGGTCCTCGCGAAATTCGAGAGCAATCCCCAATCCACGCGCTCTGTCTGCCAATCTCTGGCGAAGGTAGGGCATCAAGGTTGGCCCCCCGACAAGCAACAGCTTCTCGACATCGTCCGAATTCAGCCTCGCTTCCGCGAGCACATCACGACAGATGTTGATCGACTTTGCAATAAACGGCTCGGCAAGCGCTTCAAGGTCGCTGCGCGTCAGCTCGAAATCAAATCCGTCCGCCCCCCGCCCCTTCCCAACGCCAAGGTCACTGAGGTCTATTATTTCTGAGTGCGAACGGCTGAGTCGAATCTTGGCTTCCTCGGCGCGTTTTTTCAGCTTGGCGAAGTCACCCCTGTGCCTCTCATTCTTGCGGTAAAAATACGAAACCGAGAACCTCTTTCGCACCGCTGGCGCAAGCAGATCGTCAACCACCGCATAGTCAATGTCTTTGCCGCCAAGATACTTGTCGCCTCCGTGGTTTTCGACCCTTATCATGCCATCCCGCACATGGATCAAAGCCGCGTCGAACGTCCCACCGCCAAAGTCATAGACCAGCCACCGTACCCTGTCGCTGGAGTTTTGAAAACCGTATGCCATTGCCGCTGCCACCGGCTCTTGCAGCAACGGGCTCACGGCCAGCCCCGCAAGGCGCGCGGCGCGGTTCGTCGCTTCAACTGCCGCAGCGCTGAAATCCGCAGGCACCGTAATGACAGCGGCGGTTAAACTCTCTCCTTTCCACTCTTCGACGTTCTTTTTTAGCTGTTTCAGCACTTCGGCTGAGAGCTCTTCGGGCTTCATCCGCCGGCCTGTTGCGATGAACTCGACCTGCTCCGCCTTGCCCATTTGCCTTTTGAACTCGTGTTTGGCGTTGCCAGGGTCTTCCTCGACCTTGTCTTTGGCCTGCCTGCCAACATAGAGCCGGCCTTTGGGATCGATCCACACGGCCGAGGGCGTGTTTTCAAATCCCTCGATGTTTTTGATGACCTCGGTCTTTCTGCCGTCGCCATGAGTAAACACGGCGATCTCACTGTTGGTCGTGCCAAGGTCAATGCCGTAGTCAATGGTTGAACGTGTCATTTTCTTCTTTCTTTCTGTTTGTGCTTCTCGTCTGACTGCTGCCGGCTCCGTGCTCGCCCGCGAGCTGCGGAGCTCTACAACTTCCTAACCGCAAAACTCCCATTTTCTGCATTCGCGTCGGCGAGCAAAACCGCCTGCCAGGCACACCCACTTCACACCGCGGTCACACCCCCGCCAGCGGTCGGTTAGGTCACCCCACCGCTCCACCAGAAGGACGCGAATCAGCGTTCAGATTCCCGCTTGCATTGGCCGGGGCCGAACCGCCGCCATCGCCCTTAATGGGTGACTGAACGATGACCTCACCCATCTGAACGTGACGGCCTCTGAAGTAGACTGTGGGTTTGATTGTTTCCTGCACGCGCTCGCGTTTGATCCCCGGCGTCGGCTGAAAGGCCAAAACACGCAGGGCCTGTCCGGAATCGAACGGTTTCCCGGTGTGATCCTGGATCTGCAGCCCTGCTTGCACCAGCAAATCCCAAACCGATTCCAAATGCCTGTATTCGCGCTTGAATTGTTCTTTTGGCCGGTCAGTGCCAGGCTCAATCATCTTCTGCTTCAACCTCCACACCCCGGTCGCCAGATCAGCAAGGAATTTGATCCGCTCATTGTCGTCCGGGTTGGGCGGATGCTGTGTCGGTGTTCTGGCCACTTTTTCCAGCGTTTCGAGCCAGTCCCCGGGCCAAACCGGCGCCCGGATGCGGAATTCGCGCGGAAACAACAATTGCCTCGCCGCAGTGAGAATCGTGTTTTTGTTCATTGGACTCCCTCCGGCTTTTCTCCAAAGGTCCACCCTTGTGCCTGCAGTTCCTTGATGCGTGGGAAATCGTTTTGCACACGCTTCTTGAGCCCGGGCCTTGCCGATTTCGCAGCCCGCATGTGGGCGGCAACCGCGGGCACAACTGCCACCAACAGCCCCAGCACTATTCCCAATTCGGTTGCACCCTTCGAGGAAAGCACCCCAATGAGGACCGCTCCAAGGACAAGACCAAGGCAGCCGAACCCATAGACGGTTTCCTCCCGCGAAGCCTCGTCTCGGCATGCGGGACATCTCGGGATCTTCACGGCCAAATGCCGCCATGTGATGCGGATTCCCCCGTTCGGGTCCGGAATCTGCAGGCCGCCAATCGAGATCATTGCGGGCACTCTCTGAACATCCCCGTACATTTTCACTTCAACGGCGCACTTCTCATCGCCCTGGTTCTGACCGCAGAACCAGCAGACAGTGCTGTTGAAGTTGTTCTGTAGAATGGCGCGGTTGTGAGAGATCCTGTCTTTCGCAGCCGTGCTCGCCGCCAGCGAAGCCAGCATGTCCTGCAATTCCAAAGCCCTTTTCCAATTCAGCGTCTTGTTGCCGAACAGTATGCAGCAACCAAGGGCCGTCAAAGCCACCTGATCATGCTCTGCAATCCGCGCAGGGCTGTTCTCGGACAACAGAAAATCTAGCAGCGCCAACGCATCCGCAGTCTCATCCAACAAACGTTCAGCCACAGAATCAGCGTGATCAGGATTCCTTTCCGCCTCTGCTTTGGCTGCGTCACACAACGTTTTGATTGACGAGCGGGTGGGCTCGACTGCAATGCGCAGCGCTTCCTCCACCGACTCGGCTGCGAGACCCGAGGCGCGCAGCCGTGCGACATGCCTTTGGGCATGATTCAGTTTCCCGGCCTGGAAAAAGCGAATGGCAAGACGCACTGTCATCAGTGCAAGCGCCACAGGCAGCGTTTCCTCCATGCGGCGTGCAGTGCCAGTGGTAAGACTCCGGTCGTCCATCGCTCGAATTCTCGACGCCACCCGGCTCCAGCAGTTCTGCTCGATCGCAACCATGTTCCAATGCCTGAACGCTTCCGCCCAATACACTTCGGCATCGGAAATCCGTGCTTCTTCGTTTGGCAGCCCTGCCGGAGCGGCGCCATCGCCGGACGTCGAACCCCCCTTGCCATTCAGGAACTCTCTTTCAACTCGCAAAGCGGCGAAATGGTACAACACGGCGAGGTTGTGTTTTGATGCCGGACCTTCAGTGGGCAAATGCTCGCGGCTTCGCCATGTCTTTACAGGAATCTCGGTGTCACCTTGATTGAGCTGCCTCAGCGCAAGGTCCTCAGCAGCCTTTCCCGGCACAAGCGGCCAAAACCAGAAAAACTCGTGGGCAAGCCTGCGTTCCGCATCCTGGATCGCATGCGCGCAGGTTCTGATCTCGTGTTCATCAGGCGCTGGCTTCCGCGGGAAAATCCGATGCGGGCTGGCCTGCGCATTCAGCCCGGTCCGTGCAGCCACCTTCATCATTTGCTTGCGTTTGGACAGGTCGCGGTCCGTTGCTTCGACATGCACCTCCAGCAACCGGAAAGCGTTTTGCTAATAGACTTCGGGCGTCGCCAAATCAAGGAATGGTTTGAATTCGCTCATGAGCAATCTCCATATTCAGCATTCACATCACGAGGCCTTTCCGCCAAAGTTTCAGTTGATAGGCGTATTTCTCTCGCAATGGCGGACATTTGTTGAACGCTTCTTCCATCATGTCCGCGGCTTCCATCAGTTTGCCGGGCAGCTTTGCCAGTTTGAGCGCTTGATCTGCAAGGTTTCGGGCCCCCTCCTCGTCGGCCGTGGACCGCGGACCGAGCGCGGTCTTCGAGGCGTCGGATGAATACGTGCCCTTGGCGGGGGCTGTGTGTTTCGCAGACGGCTGCCATGCCTCAAGGTCAGCAAGCATTCTCTGAGCGTCTGGGTATCGCTGGGCCGGCTTGGGGGCAAGCGCGCGCATCACGATCTCGTCCAGCCGCTTGTCCACCTTGAGATTGAAAGCGCTCGGAACCGCAAGTTGCTGTGACACAAAATCGCCCGATTCAAGTTCCTGGTCGGACACGTTTGCGTAGGGGAGCCGATCGCACAGCAGAAGGTACGGCGTGCATCCGAGCGCCCACACATCGCCGGCGCACGAATCCGACTGGAAGTTTTTGAATGTTTCCGGAGCCTTGAATCGGCGGGTGCCGCGCGCGCTTGCCAGCAATGTCAGCAGGTTGACACGCTTGGCAAGGCCAAAGTCGCTGATCCGCGCCCTCAACCCGCCTGCGTCGTATCCAATCAGAATGTTCGGCGGCTTGATGTCGCGATGCACAATCGGCGGTTTCTCACCATGCGCAACGCACAGTCCCCTGCAAACCTGCCTGGCAATGTCAACCGAGGTCTCCACAGGCACAAAAGCCGGCCCGTGCGATTGCCAGAAGTCTTCGAGGGTGCCCCCGGCCACATACTCCATCGTGAAATACGGATACTCCCCGTTGGCCGTGCTCACCAGATCAGCATCGAACACGCGCACAATGTTCGGGTGCCCTATGCGCGACAAAATTATCGCTTCGCCGAGCATCTGATGCGTTTCGGCAAGAGTCATCCCCGCCATCTTGAAAACCTTCATCGCCTGCCGACCCAGAAAACGGTGTTTGACCCGGTACACCTCGGCAAACGCGCCCTCGCCAAGGAACCTCTCGACCTCGTACGTCTGCCAAATCACTTGGCCTTCCTGCAATAGTTTCATGGTTCTGTTCAAAACGCCGAAACTCCCGCCAGGATCACGCTGAAGAATCACAACGAGAATCGCTGACACAACGCACAGATGACGACAAAACCGTCCCCCGCCGCATCGACTCGATGCCCGCCCCACAAAACCAACGCTCGTCACGAGTGTGTTCTCCGGACCGCAGCTTTGGGGCGTTTCTTTTGCCATCAACAATTCCTAACCGAAAACCGCCCCTTGTCTGCTTTGCTCGCAGAAATTTTTTGGGCAAAGAAACAAGCCGCCCCAGCGCACTGGAATCGAGTTTCACGCGCTCCCTTCCAACCGCATCAGACTCAGCACGTCCCGCTGCTCGCGCACTCCGTCTTCTTCGGAACATGCGTAAGCTCGGACTTCCCTCTCGAGAATGCGCCGGAACGCGCGTTTGGCGGTCAGAATCTGATTGGCAGCTTCTTTGTATTTGAGGCCAAGTTCGCCCGCTTGTTGATGCAATGGAGGCGGCCGCTCGCCTTCCAATTCGGGCAAGACAATCTGCATTTGAAAGAGCTTGAAGTGCGTGGTCTTCCCTGTCCGCACGAAATCTTTCTCCAAAGCTTCGAGCACATTCCGGACAACCTCCCGCACCCAGGCGCGATGAAACTGCAACTCGGGCGTGTCAAGGTCCACCAATGCCCCCGGTTGTACGCAGCCCTCCTCAGCCAGTTCATCGATGCTTGCAAGCCCTTCGGCAGGTTTGCGTTTCCTCGTGGATTGCTTGCGGCTTTCGTTGGCCACGAAGTTGTTCAGGCAGCCAAGCAAAAACGACCGGAACCGCCCTTTGCGTTTGTTTGCCTTGACGAAAAGGTTCGTCCGCAACGCAAATGCGAAAAACTCCTGAATCAGGTCCTGTGCGTCATGCTCGCTGTATCCCCGGCATACGAGGTACTGGAAAATCGGCGTCCAGTATTTGCGCGCCAGAATGTCCAGCAACGGCTCCTGTTCGGAGGGCGAAGCCACCTTGAGCTGATAAATCTGACTCCAGTCGGTCACCGGGAGCGCGCCACCCTTGCCGGGCGTCTTTCTTGACTCGGGGGCCGCAGTGTCACGCGCTGACTCGTTTCGCTCGTGGTTTGTAATGGGACAACTCGAATAATCTCAGCCGAATTGGTACAAGGTCAATCTGCAGCCATTGCAGTTCAGGTGCAGGTGCAGACACGCGGGGTCATTGGGTGAACAAAAAGCGTCCAGTACGGTGTCAGGTCAGGGAATTGAGATTCCATCGTCTGAGCGCGGGTTTCCAGGACCCGCCAATCTCGCCGGAATAAAGCTTTGGGTGTCTTGGCCCGGTCAGGCGGTCAGAGTTCCGGGCCAACGAATTCTCCGGCCGATGTGTTCTATCATTGCGGCAAAGCCGATGCCGAATGCGTAAGCAATCAGGTCCGGCGGGTTGAAATTGGCCCCAAGCGCCAATGCCCCCACCCGCGTTCCGCGAACAGCGTCGATCCATGGTGCGTGATACAACTGCGGGGAAAACAAAGTGTCTGTCACCATATCTGACCCTGCTTTCCTGCTTCCAAGCACCTTTAATAGGGCTTGACATCCGCAATCGCGGCATTGTAAAAAGGTGATGATGGCTTGCAGGGGTTAACTTTTTATCCAATCAACGAAACCGACGGTTCCTATGAAAAGACCAAGCTCAGAATTCAAGCTGGTTTTCCCAGTGATCATGGCCCTGTTTTGCGCGCAGCAATCGCAGGGCCAGCTTGTGATTCGCCAGTCGCACGTCGTTACCACCGTCCAGAATGAGGGTGGAGGGGTTTACAGGTACGAGTACGAGCTGTTCAACGACTCGCCGGGTGCGCAACCGCCAGATGGCATGTGTTGGCCGGCGATAATCGGATACGAGGTTCCTCTCGATTCACCAAGTGTGGTGTGGGACATCACATGGCCGGACACTTGGTACTACTGGTTTCTAAGCGCAGAACAGTACGAGCTGGAATACGGGACAGTCAACCCGTTCAACTCAGCATACGTGTTGCAATGGTACGACTACCAGTTGACGGAAAAAATGATCGTGCCGACAAACTTCAACCTCACGTTCGAGACCGACCATTACGAACCCTCGGCGAGCGGATTCGGTTTTCGGTCTTATCTGGCGCCTGTGGATGGCCCGTATGCTGCGGTTTGGCTGGATTTTTACAGGAATGTCGGTGATCCACCTCTGCCCGGCGGGTCATTGAGCGGCGGCGCACTTCCGTACCAGCCCGTGCCAGAAGTGCCATCCCAAATGCCGGCAGGCATTGCATGCATGGGCATCGCTGTCCTCTGTGCACGTCGTCGCACAAGAAGCAGCGCATTGTCAGTCAGCGGCTCAAGTTAGCTTTGGCTTTTCGCCGCGCTGACAAACGCGCGCACCAGGGCCGGGTTCTTCCGTCCCGGAGCCGATTCAACTCCGCTGGAAACATCAACTGCGTGCGGGCGAACGGTCCTGATTGCATCGGCGACGTTGTCCGGCCTGAGCCCTCCGGCAAGCACGATCGGCCGTCCCATGCGCGTGGCATCCACTGCCAACCGCCAGTTGAACCGCTCGCCCGTTCCACCCGGTTCCCCTGGGACATAGCTGTCCAGCAACCAGAGGTCCGTCTCATATCTCGGCAACACTTCCAGCGACTTGCTGTCGCGGACCCGGAAAGCTTTGATCGTTGCGACCCGGCTTGGGCCAGTGCCCGGGATTCCCGGCAAAAACCCCGCAGGCCTCGGCCTTCGTTGAGCGGAGAATTCGATTTGGGAGACGAACTCAGGTGATTCATCGCCATGCAACTGGACCGCGTCAATGCCAATTTCGGCCGCGGCTTTCCTTAATTCTTCGATTGACGGGTTCACGAAAACGCCCACTGCAGCCACGCTGCTCGGCAACTGCGCGACGATTTTGGTTGCAGCCTTGAAATCCACATACCTTGGGCTTGCATGGTAAAAAACGAGGCCGATTGCGTCTGCGCCGGCATCGACAGCTATAAGCGCATCTTCGATTGTGGTGATACCGCAAATTTTTACGTGCACGTTCACTCGTCAACGCCGGCGCACAACGATCAATCGGCCGTGGTTTCCTGCTGGGCGCGTTGGCGTCTCTCCATCCAAAACGGGGCCGTCACGAACCACAGCATCGTGCATGCGAGCAGCCACTTTCTGAGTTGTTCATCTGAAACGGACCCTGCGTAGAAAAGAGCCGAAACGAGCACCATGCCAATCAACACCGCGCCAGATATTACTTGCACAAACACGCGCATGTTTTAGTAAGCCTTTCGTCGTTTGACAGCGATAGCGGAGCGGCGTCGGCCGAGCCCGGTCAATCCGATGTACAGTGCAGTGGCTATGAACCAGCCGGGCAAACCCACAAAGAATATTGGCACGCCGCCGGACAACACCAGCGCTGTGCAGACAATCACCGTTACGATCCACGCCATCGCAGCCGCCCAGTTCCACGTCAGTCCACAGATTGCGGCCCTGTATGGAGCCATTCCAAGCCGCCGCAGCAACCAGAAATCTGCAAATATTATTGCGCCCATGGGCATGAGAATCATCCCCCACAACGCCACGAAATCCAAAAGCCGCATTGTGACCAAGGGAAAAACTGCCGTCAGGCTTGCCACAAGCCCGGTGCAAATCGTCGCCCGGAACCTGGATGAACCCGGGGCGATTGCCTGAAAGGCCAGTCCGGCCCGGTAAAGCGTCGGATTCGCAGTCGTCCATCCGGCAATGACAACCAACAACAGCCCGGCCATGCCGCAGGCATGGAATGCCATCGGCCCCGGGAGGACGGCTGGCGGCCCTTGCCAAACGCCCGCCTTAATCAGCTCGTTGATTTTCGAGGCCGTGAGGAGGAACTGGTGAGATTTGAATGACTCGAGCAATCCTGCGTCGGCAAGTGCTTTGAGTTCGGCGGGAGTCAGGTTCACCTCGTACAACTGGAGCGCATAAAGCATTGCTGCGCAAATCCATGCCATGAAATGTCCGAGGTACATGCCGGCGGCCGATGCCAGTCCGTACCATGACTTTCGAGCGTACCTCAGGACGGTTAGGTCGGCCATCCCGATGTGCCATGCCATGTTACAGAACCAGGCAAAGAACATCACATGCCAAAACGTGAACTTGACCCGTCCCGGGAAAGCGTCGCCCCCCCTCCATATCACATCCTTTGCCAGATTCCAAAGGTCGCCAACGCCGGCAATGTTGACCCCGGAAGAAGTCTTGAATCGCGCAAGCGCAACAATGCCAAAGGCAAGGAACATGACAACCATCCATGGCGCCGCAACATTGGCGAATCTGGCCAGAGCCTTGTAACCGTAAGCTGCCACCACAGTAAAAAGCCCGCCCACAACCAACACCGCCATCACCCATCCCACGCTGTTCGGCAAAAGATCGTTCAACCCGGGCATGCGGAACTTGAATCCGACACCCAGCGCCGTGGCCGAGACAGTGATCATTGCGCCGGCCAGAAGTGTGAACATCACGCCGTTGGCAGCATCGTAGAGAACCACCAGCTTGCGCCCGCAGACCTGCTCAAGTTGATGGTACAAGGTGAACCGCGCCCGCGTTGCAATCGGCGCTGTCATGAACGTCCAGCTCAGCACCGCCAGCAAATTCCCGATCAACAGCCCGAAAACCAGATCAAATGCGCTGACGCCCGACGCCACAAACAACGGCCCGATCATCAGTTCCGTCCCCGCAACGTGTTCGCCCGCGTATTGCCCAACAAAGCTCTTGAGACCGAGCA
>JARYMD010000078.1 GCA_029907285.1 Verrucomicrobiota bacterium
CGAAGACGCCAAAGAGCTGATCAACTCCTGCCTCGGCGAGGCCAACATCGATGTCAAGGCAACTCGCTTTCCCAAAGCAGACGCTCTTGTCGAGATTTTCTCGTTGTCCGCAAACACCTGCAGCTCAATACGCGATGTCCTCGCGCGATACTTCGGCCAATTCCAGTCGCTCGCGCCACAAATTGAAGACCTTCTGAAACGCTATGCCGATCGCAAGCGACAAAACGGTGTCATGGATTTCGACGATCTGTTGGTTCTGTGGCTGCGACTCCTGAGCGAACACCCGGATGTTCTCGAGTACTATCAGCGCCGGTTCCAGTTCGTCCTCGTAGATGAGTATCAGGACACAAACAAACTGCAGAGCGACATCATCGATCTGCTTGCTGCCCGCCATCACAATGTCATGGCTGTCGGCGATGACTCTCAAAGCATCTACGCCTGGCGCGGTGCCAATTACCTCAATATCCTCAAGTTTCCGGAACGCTATCCCGACGCGAAAATCTACAAGATAGAAACCAACTACCGCAGCACGCCGGAGATTCTCGCGCTGGCAAACGCTGCGATAGCCGCCAACATCAAAGGATATTCCAAACGCCTCACCCCCGTCCGCAAGTCCGGGCCAAAACCAGCGTTGGTCGTTTGTGCCGACGCATCCACTCAGGCAGTGTTTGTCGCCCAACGCATTTTGGAGTTGCGCGAAGAAGGCACAAGCCTTTCAAAAATGGCCGTGCTTTATCGCTCTCACTTTCATGCCATGGAACTCCAACTCGAACTGACCCGCCGCAACATCCCGTTCACAATAACAAGCGGCATAAAGTTCTTCGAACAAGCACATATAAAGGATGTCACGGCCTATCTCAAGCTCGTGTGCAATCCTTCCGACGAACTGTCGTTCAAACGCATTGCACGAATGCTTCCCGGCATTGGCCCGAAGGCAGCGGAGAAACTGTGGCAACGGTACCTGCCGGTCGTCAGCGGCAAGGAGACCCTCGCAACCCAGCCTGCAGCACAGCAGACCGGCAGCCTGGAAACACCTCACAAACGAGATTCCAAAGCCGCAACAGAAAGCCCTCAAACGGCTCCTGGCGAGTCCTGCCCCGCCGCCGCTCCCGCAACAAAAGTCGCTGCCGCATTGCACGCCATCGCTTCAATCGTCCCATCCAAAGCCGCGGCGTCATGGGCGCCGCTGGTCAAGACCTTCGCGGAGCTGGAGTCGCCCGAGACCGGCGGTTCGGCCGCAAAGATGATTCAGCATGTACTCAAGTACGGGTACGAAGAATACCTCGAGGCCAATTACGACAATCATCGGCTCAGACTGGAAGACCTTGAACAGCTTGCACTCTTCGCCGCGCAATTCCCAACGCTCACCGATTTCCTCACGCAACTTGCGTTGCTCAGCAGTGTGGAATCAGAGGAAACAACCGCGCCTTCAGAAACAGAGGAGCGGCTGCGCCTCTCAACCGTCCACCAGGCCAAAGGACTCGAGTTCGACGTGGTCTTTGTCATCATGCTTTGTGACGGCATGTTCCCCTCGATTCGGGCTGTGGAAGCACCCGACGGCGAGGAAGAAGAACGGCGGCTCTTTTATGTGGCCATCACACGCGCGCGTAATGAGCTGTACCTGACCTACCCGCTCATGCGCACCTTCGCCGCAAACCCGGTCGATTTCATGCAACGGCCCTCGAGGTTTCTGAAAGAACTGCCGCCGAAACTGCTGGATAAGTGGAATATCAAGACCGAGGACTCGGGCACACTTTGCTGGGCCTGATGGTTCAGAAGCAAGTTTCCCGCCGACTAATCCCGCAGAGCGGGACGGCTACGATGAAAGATTCGGTGACTGTAGCCGAGGACGTCAGTCCGCGGCAGTCTTTCGGTTCAACAGGAAGTTTCCCGCCGACTGATCCCGCAGAGCGGGACGGCTACGATGAAAGATTCGGTGACCTGTAGCTGAAGACATCCGTTTCGCAGGCTGTTCGGGCTGCGAAATACTCGGATTAACGGTCGGTTTTCTTCAATCGCGCTGCAATGTCCACCTTGAACGAAAGCGGTTCCAGTGTGACGGCACCCGATTTTGCCTCAACATTGTGGGTTGCGACCTTCTTTCCTGTTCCGGTGTCAAACCATTCTGCCAACCAGGCGCCGTCGTCCACGCCAGCAATGGTGATTTTCGCACCTGCAACTGGCGCCGGGTCCGACACCATCGCCCCATCGGGCCAGTCGCAAGCTTTGTCCAGCAACCACACCAACGCTTCGTCGTGAGCTGCGATCCCAAAGGGAAGAACGGGCCCTTGATCATTTCGGAACTCGGCAGGGTGCATATCAGAGCGTCCCATGCCGGTGCCTTTGAGGAATTCGCTCAGGGCCGACCAATGATGATAAAGGTTTGCGCCATGGATGCTTTCCCACCACCACGTCATGCCGGTGCCGGCGGCGCCGGCAAAAGCGCCGCTCCATATTGCCTGGTGCAACGCCCTGAAATGAGGGTCGGTGTCAGGCTTCCAGCCCCGCCAGTCGGTTCCGTACTCGCTGACAAAAAATGGTTTGTTGTATTTTTTGAAAAAGCCGGTGGTTTTCTCGGCGACCATGCGGGCAGGATGTTTTTCGTTGTAAGAGTGGTACTGGGAAAAGTCCATTTCGTTGAGCGCAAAAAGGCCGGGACGCTCGCTCCCGCCGGTGAAACTTGAAGATATCATGTGCGCGACCGGGTCCATTTCTCTGAGTCGCCTGCCCATTTCACCGTGCCATGCAACCACGTCGTCGTGTTTCAGGTAGGCATATTCATTGTCAATTTCGTTGAAGAACTCCCATGCGAGCAGGTTCGGGAATGCCGACCACCGGGCAACAATGTATCGAAGGCGGTTTGCGTAAAGCCGTTTTGCGTCCTCGCTGGTGAAGAAATCGTTCTGGGTTTTGCAAGGCCCGCCGTTTGTGGCGTTGTACGGGTGGCGGGGCCAATAGTTGTTTCCGCCCCAGTAATCCGGTTTCACTTCGAACATCCCGTGATAATCAAGACAAAGCATCACAAACACGCCCCGTCGCTCTGCTTCGGTCATCACGTAATCAAGCTGCCATGCGCTGTCCATTTTGTACCGGAGTTTGTCCTGTTTGTCCCACTCGATGCCGAACGCGACGGGCCACATCCAAAGGCGGATGTAATTGATGCCGGCCTTTTGGTAGGCCGCGAGCCAGTCATCGTAATCGTAGGTGCCGCGGTTTCCGTGCCAGCAGGCGCAAAGGCCGTTCAGGAACAGCGGCGTTCCATCGTCCAGCCTGAAATACCGCCTGCTTTTTGGCTCAACGCGCGCAATTCCATGCCGCTTGCCGGGAACGACATCAATCGCCGCCTCCGCGCGTCCAGCCAATTGCCCGTTGCTCTTCGCGACAGCCGTCAACTTGTGCAAACCGGGCTCGACCGGCAGCCACCGGATTAGCCATGAGCCTTCACCTTTCGGGGTGAGAACTTCGCGGTTTCCTTCGAGTTTCCGCGCAAAATCTCTCGTGAAAAACCCCGGCACCCGAACCGACTTGCCGGACGGCGAAACGACCTCAAGGTCCAAAGCCACAGACTCCGCGTCAAACGGGTTCCCGGCTTCTGGCATTCCGCTGATTGACAACTCCACTCGTTCGAACACCTCCGGCTTCGACTGAGGAACGGCCAATCGCAATTGGCCTTCGGGTTCCGCAGCTGATGCCGTTATTGCAAGAAGCCCCGCAGTTAACAGAACCCCAGGAAGAACAGCTCGTCTCGATTTCATGGCAATCAGTTGTTTTTCCGCAGCCGAACAAGCGCTCAAGTTTCCGGCCAAACGCCCGGGTTTCTCTGGTTGTTTTTTGGCAGCACTCACACTTTGAGCGTGCCACAATATTCTTCACGCATCAAGGATCACGCATCACGCATCACGCATCAATTCTTCGCCAGGGGGTTACGACATGGCCATGCGGACGATTGCGTGGCTTGGGATTGAAGCACAACACACCCCGCTTGGTTTGTGAAAAACTTGTGAATAAGTTAAAAATATCCTTGACAATCAGCTTTTAAAGCACTAAAAGGTGTGTGCGTTGGTGTGTTGGCGATGGTTCTTTTGTGGCTGGACGACGAGCGTCAGTGTTGCGTAATCGGCCATTGACTATTTTGCAACCGCACGCGAGTTAGTAGTGGGATTGGGTGCCGGGCATTTCGTGGTACGGGTGGGGTTGTTCTCAAGGGAGTTGCTCGCGTGCGGTTGCACTGTTGAAATGGATTGAGGTTTCTTCCAGTCCCAGCCAAGCTCCCCGGTGTGATGCAGCAGATTCGAATTGGAATGATAGGCGGTGGCACCGTCGGCGGCGGTGTTTACAAGGCGCTCCGGCGCAATGGAGACCTGCTCGCCGCACGGGTTGGAATCCGCCTTGTGCTCAAAAAGATAGCTGTCAAAGCGTTCGATGAACCTCGCAAGGTTGAGATTCCACACTCATTGCTGACGCTGGACTGGCGGGAGGTTGTCGAGGACCCCGAGATTGACCTTCTGCTCGAGCTTGCCGGCGGCACCACAACGGCGCGTGAAATGGTGCTGCGTGCGCTTCGTTTGGGCAAGCCGGTTGTCACGGCAAACAAAGCTCTTTTGTCGGCGCACGGGGAGGAACTGTTTGACGAAGCTCGGCGTCGCGGCGTGAACCTGTATTACGAGGCGAGCGTTGGCGGTGGAATACCGATAATTAAGGCTTTGCGGGAAGGGTTTGTCGGCAATCGAATCGAACGAATCTACGGAATCGTCAACGGCACCTGCAACTACATCCTCACCCGGATGAAGCTCGAGAAGGTGGATTTTGAAGTTGCTCTCAGCGAGGCGCAAAAAGCCGGGTATGCGGAGGCAGACCCGTCTCTTGACATTGACGGGCACGATTCACTGCACAAGATCGGCATACTTGCCTCGCTCGCACACGGGTTCTGGGTGGACCCCCGCAAAATCCATGTAGAAGGCATCCGCCGCCTGTCAAAGCTCGACGTCGAGTTTGCCAGTCAACTCGGTTACACAATCAAGCTGCTGGGAGTGGCCAAGAAAATTCAGCCCCAAAGTGCGCCCGGGAAAACCCCTGCCAAGAACGAAGGTTTGCTTGTGGCGGTCTATCCCGCCTTGATCCCGAACAGCCATGTTCTGGCCAGCGTCAACCATTCCTTCAACGCTGTGTTTGTCCGGGGCGATGTTGTTGGCGATACATTGTTCTACGGGCGCGGTGCGGGGCAGGACCCGACCGCAAGTGCGGTGCTGGGCGATCTGGCCGACGCGGCCCTGGATTTGAAGCACAACACACGCCAGCGGGTTCCGCCGTTTGTGCCGCACGACAAACACGGCATGCTGCTGTCAATCAACGAAGCTGTGTCGCGATATTATATCCGATTGAAAGTTGTTGACCGCCCGGGTGTTTTGGCTGCGATAGCCGCGGTGCTCGGCAACGCCAGTATAAGCATATCCTCGGTGATCCAACCCGAGGAGCGCGAGGGCGACAATGTCCCGCTGATCCTCATGATTCACGAAGCGCCAAACAAGGCAATGAGCGACGCGTTGCGGCGTGTTGCGCGTTTGCCGGTGGTAAAAGCAAGCCCCGTCATGATCCGAGTCGAAAACCTCGATTGACTCGGCGCCGCGCCCGCAACCGAACAGTTTCGTCGAGAGAATCGCCATGGTTTCCCAAATATTGTTCTACAGCACAAACGGGCAGGCGCCGCCGACAAACCTGCGCGAGGCGTTGCTCCGTGGACAGGCGCCCGATCGCGGGCTTTACATGCCGGTTGAGATTCCACGGCTTCCGCGGGAAGAAATCGCTGCGATGGCAAACCTGCCCTACCACGAAATTGCGCTGGCGGTTCTGCGCCATTACACAACCGGGGTCATGGACCAAGACAAACTGTCGGCACTGTGCAAGGACGCTTACCAGTTTGAGGTGCCCCTGGAACAGGTCGCTGAACGCGTTTGGGTCATGCGGCTGGACCGTGGTCCCACTGCGTCGTTCAAAGATTTCGCAGCGCGTTTGATGGCACGGATGCTTGGCTTGTTCGTAGTGCAGGAGAACAGGCCATTAACAATCCTGACCGCCACCAGCGGCGACACCGGATCGGCCGTTGCCAGCGCTTTTGCCGGCGTGCCCGGCATTCGTGTTGTGGTCCTTTTCCCCGAACACGAGGTCAGCAGGCTCCAGCGCAAACAAATGACAACCCTCGGCGGCAACATCCGCACAGTCGCGGTCGCAGGCAAGTTCGACGATTGCCAGGCCATGGTCAAACGCGCCTTTGCCGATCCTTCGCTCAGCCATCTTTCGCTCACGTCTGCCAACTCGATTAACATTGGGCGATTGCTGCCGCAGATTGTTTACTAT
The DNA here is from genome assembly GCA_029907285.1 of Verrucomicrobiota bacterium. Taxonomy (GTDB): domain Bacteria; phylum Verrucomicrobiota; class Verrucomicrobiia; order Limisphaerales; family J093; genus JAAYVR01. The sequence continues at coordinate 6,355 of JARYMD010000078.1, forward strand.
TATTACGCCGCGTCTCGAGTGGCCGAACCCGGAGTTCCTCTGGTTTTTTCCGTGCCCAGCGGAAACTTCGGCAACATGATGGGCGCCGTGTTGGGCGGGCGAATGGGGCTTCCAATCAAGAGGCTGGTTGTGGCCGTGAACGCCAATGACGAATTCCCACGCATGTTGAAGACCGGCGTCTATCAGAAGATTGAACCTTCGCGTCACTGTTTGTCGAACGCAATGAACGTCGGGCACCCGAGCAACCTCGCAAGACTTGTGGCGATCTACGGCGGATGCATGGACGAAACCGGCGTGCTCGGCCGCAAACCAGATTTCAATGCCTTGCGGAAGGACATCTTTTCCACCTCGGTTTCAGATGAGCAAACGCGCGACACAATCCAGTCCGCATGGACACAATACCGGCTGTTGCTTGAACCGCACGGCGCAGTTGCATGGCGCGGGTGTGAGGAATATCTGTCAATAGAGCCGCCTGACAGGTCGCCTGTGGTTGTCCTCGAGACAGCTCATCCGGCAAAGTTCCCCGAGGAAATCCAGCGGTGCCTCGGTTTTTCCCCGGACCCGCCGCCGTGTCTGCGCGCGGTGGAGAACCTGCCGGAACAGTACGACAGGTTGCCTTCCGATCAAAAGGTGTTTCGTGAGTACCTGCTGGACACTGTCGGTCCGCACGTTTGAATTGGTGCTCGCCCGGAAGGTATGCGGCTGGTACGCTGCGGGCCCGTAACCGGTCGCTGCAACGGGCCGGGCATTAACCAAAGCAAAGAAAATGGCGCTTATAGTTCAGAAATACGGTGGCACATCGGTGGCTGACACCGAACGGATCAAAAACGTTGCCGCGCGCGTGGCTGAATATCACCGCCGCGGCGATCGGCTTGTGGTCGTTGTTTCTGCGATGGCCGGTGTAACCGACAAACTAATCAAGATGGCCAAAGAAATCACCCCTTTGCCGAGCGAGCGCGAAATGGACATGTTGCTGGCGACTGGCGAGCAAAGCACCATCGCCTTGACCGCCATGGCCCTCGAAGCGTTGGGTGTGCCGGCGATGTCCCTCACCGGCGCACAGGCGGGCATTGTCACCGACGGCGTCCATACCAAGGCCAAAATCAAAAACATTACGCCTCGCCAGGTGCACGCGCTCCTTGACCAGGGCAAGGTCGTCATAGTCGCCGGCTTCCAGGGCCAAACTCCCGAGGGCCAGATCACAACACTCGGAAGAGGCGGCTCCGATCTCACCGCAATCGCGCTTGCCGCTGCGTTGAAAGCGAACCTGTGCCAGATTTACACCGATGTCGATGGCGTGTTTACCGCCGATCCGCGTGTTGTTCCTGCGGCCAGGAAAATCGACGAGGTTTCATACGACGAACTGCTGGAGATGGCGGGAAGCGGTGCCAAGGTAATGCAACTGCGGTCCGTCGAGTTCGCAAAAAAGTTCGGCGTGGTTTTTGAAGTTCGCTCAAGCTTGAACAACAACCCGGGAACTATCGTGAAAGAGGAAACAAAGGACATGGAAAGCGTCGTCATCCGAGGTGTGTCGCTCGACAAGAACCAGGCAAAAATCACTTTGGTGGGCGTGCCTGACAGACCCGGCGTGGCTGCGCGTATTTTCCGGACTTTGGCTGAGGCCGCGATCAACGTCGATATGATCGTCCAGAACGTCAGCCACGGAGCCGCCAGTCCAACAACCGATCTGTCGTTCACAATTGACAAGTCCGACCTGCCAAAGGCCGAGAAGGTCATCGATGGAATCAGAAAAGAGGTGGGCATTAAGAAGGTCCAGGCCAACCAGGCCATCGCCAAGCTCTCCATCGTCGGCGTAGGCATGCGCAGTCATTCCGGCGTCGCCGCACGCATGTTCGACACCCTCGCCCGCGAAGGCATAAACATCGACATGATTTCCACCAGCGAGATCAAGATTTCTGTGATCATCGAACTGGCAAAAGCCGATGATGCCGCCCGGGCAGTGCACGCTGCCTTTTTGGGCAGTTGACCGGCGGGATTTCCGGGATGGGCAGTGCGGCGGAGCGCCAAGTTTCCATCGAACGCCTTTGTCTCGCCGCGATTATTCGGTTACGGCTGCGCCGGGAGCGCATTTCGTGGTTCAATCCCCCCGGCAACACAATCGTCCGCATGGCCTTGTCGAAATGTGTGGCGAAGAGTTGATACGTGACACGTGATGCGTGATGCGTGATGTATATTGTGCCAGGCTCGAAGTATGCACCAAGCCCTTCTGCGTGCATGCAATGCAGGCTTTTGTTATATTATTCCCGCAAAAGTTTTTGCATTGATGAAGCGTGTTATGAAACTCAGCGATGCAGACTTGAGATTCGTTGTCGAGACGTTGGTGCCAGGCCGCAGCGATCATGGCAAAATCATCGAGAGCCTCAGGGACAAAGAAGATTTTATCGAGCCCATGCTCAATGATCCCAGGCTCGCACAAAGGCTCATGAACGAGGAAGAGGCTTTCGTGCGGGTCTCGCCATTCCTGATGTTCTCGATCCTTCTGCGGCGTGTGCGCGCCGACCTCGAAGAACGCGATTTCGTGCTCGAGATCGAGGAATCCGGAAAACGAGTCCCCATCTTCCATGCACGGCAGGTCGTCGAGCTGCTCGCCGAACCAGCCACACTCGAGTACCTGACGGAGATGCTTTGCTCTTTTGTTCGCACCAACACAGCCGTCCTTTACTGGAAAGAACGCGGCCACTGGCGCAAACGCCGAATCTGCGACATCAACCTTGATGACATGATCAGTTTGTGTCAGTTGGTGGAGCCCGAATTCAGGCCGCGAATTTACAAGCGGATCGCCGACATCGCGCTTTTCCTGACCGGTATATACCCCGATCATGCCGGGGTTTGGGTGAGTCGCCCGCACACTTTTACCCGCGGCGAACGGTCAATCGCCGATTACGAAAATGAAGGGCGGCGATTCTACGCTCTGGCTGCTCGCTGCGCCACCCCGCCATGGACACAATCGCTTTTCGAACAGTTGGCCGAAAATTTCACACTTGCCCGCCACGCGCTAAACACCCTCAGCGACGGTTACCTGAAAAGCCTGCGGTCCAGGTTCTTCGGCTCCCCGGCGAATTAGCCAGGCGCTTTATAGTTGTGTGCGCGTAGCGCCTGCCCTGCCTTACGCACGATTTAGTCAACGGTAGGGCGCGCCGTCCCCGGCGCGCCGAACCTGTGACAGACAGTGTTCTCATTTCCGCGTAAACGCGGAACTCCAACAGCGATCGGTTTTCCCGCATTGTAGGCGATGCCACGTCCGCGGCCGTCAGAGTCCCACCTTTGGGCGGCCTTGAATTGAGCACTCATTCAGCAGCAAAGCCTTTGAACGTTGTACGTTGCACGTTGCGCGTTGCGCGTTGCACGTTGAACGTTCCCAAACAGACGGCCCATGGGGTCAAGTAAAAGGAACGCTCAACATCCAACATTCAACTCACAACGTTCAACAGCGAAGCGCTCAACAGCTCAGCGGTCATCAGTGACCCGAAGTGCCCGGTCAGTGCCCGTCAGCGAACTTTGGTTCCGGCTGGGCTGGACTGCGAAACATGCGGGCTGAACTGTGTCCGCTCGGCGGCCGTTTCGTTCCCCCGTGGTTCTGTTGCCGCCAAACCCAGCGCTACAGCACCTCGAGATAAAGCGACCGGAGATCAGCAGCGGTGACCGGAACGACGTTTGTTTTGTGGCATGGATCGTCCCACGCCTGCGCAACAAGCTCGTCTATCTGCGCAGGCTTGACTCCGCAAGCGCGCAAGCGTCCCGATACGCCGAGGCCGGCCAAAAAACGGGTAATGAACTCGATCGTTCGCTTGTCCGCTTCAACGTCTGTGACGGCGTTGAGGTCCAAACCGCAGGCGATGCCGACGCGCCTGTAAATGCCGGGTTTTCGGCTGGCGCAGAATTTCATTGCGGCGACCAAACACAGCGCGTTGGCCAGCCCATGGTGCATTCCTGCGACCGTTGAAAGCGGGTGAGCGAGGGAATGCACCACGCCGAGGTCTTTTTGAAATGCGATCGCACCCATCGCAGCCGCCACAAGCATCCGGCCGCGCGCGTCAAGGTCCCCGCCGTTTCTGAATGCGCGAGGCAGTGCATCCACGATCAGATGAATGCCCTCGAGCGCCACACCGTCGCACATCGGATGGAAAACAGGGCATGTGAATGCCTCGATGCAATGTGTCAGAGCATCGATGCCGGTCGCTGCCGTGAGATTCGGAGGCAAACTCCGGGTCAGTTCGGGATCAAGAATGACAAAACTGGCAAGCAGCGCCGGGTTGAAAAGGACGGCCTTGCGATTGGTTTTGGCCAGCGTGATGACCGAACTGCGTCCCACTTCGCTGCCTGTGCCCGCCGTTGTCGGAATCGCCACGAACGGAGCCAAACCTGACCAGTCGGTTTCATCGTAGAACCGTGTCAGGTCCAGATTCGGCCGCTTGACCAAGATGCGCGCGGCTTTGCCAACGTCGAGCGCGCTTCCACCGCCAAGCGCAATTACACCGTCGCAATTGTTCTCCACGAACGCGCGCGCGGATTCTCTCAGGTCCTGCTCGGTTGGGTTCGGATGCACACCGGCGTAAACCGACCACGCGAAGCGGTCTTTGTTCTGGCCCAGAATATCAAGCAACGACCGGTAAGCGCCTGTGTTCAGCATGCCGGGGTCTGTGACGATGAGCGGTCTCCGAACATTGATGGCGCCAAGGTTTTCCGGAAGGGCAGTCAAAGCGCCTGCGCCAAACAAAATCCTCGTCGGAAAAGAAAAAACAACAGGTTTCATGCACTTTGTCGCGTTGACCTTGGCAACCCGAACCTGCCCAGTCCAGCTCAAAGAGAACAACCGGCGCGAATAAAGTGCCAGGCTCATAGTTCGGCAGGGCGTGCGCTCCGCCACTTTGCGCCCGGCCGCAAAGTGAACGCGCGCCGCACGAATAAAGTGCCAGGCTCACAGTGCGGCAGGAGGGACGAATAGTGTGCCAGACAAATAGTGTGCCAGGCTCAAAGTTTGCCCGACGTGATCATTCGGCTGCGGCCGCACCTCGCTGTGTTCAACACCATGTTCATTGAAGAACCGCCGGGCTGTTGAGATTGAACTGCGTTTTCTCGTACAACAAGGTAGTCTTGTCCAAGATGCGTTATGCAGAAAGGCTCAGAGAATCAGACAGTCAGCGATGAATCGGCTGCGTTGCATGAACTGATCCGTCGCGAAATAGAATCTCAAGGGCCGATCACGTTCGCGCGGTTCATGGAATTGGCGCTTTATCATCCCGACCACGGCTATTACGAGCGCAGGCTGGACCAGATTGGGCAGCGAGGCGACTACTACACCAGCGTTAGCGTTGGTTCGCTCTTCGGAAAGCTGTTGGCCGCAGATTTCTGCGCCCGACTTGAAAAGCTGAACTCGGCTGGGTTCGACCTTGTCGAGTGCGGCGCTCACGATGGAACATTGGCAGCAGACATACTAACGACAACGAAAAACGCGCGCCAGGATTTGCATGCCAAACTGCAGTACGTGATAATCGAGCCTTCCCCGAGGCGCAGAGCGGCACAACGCAAGAATCTTGCAGAGCATCTCGACCGAGTGAGTTGGTGCGAGGCAATTGATGACCTCGGGAAAGGATCGGTCCACGGCGTGGTATTTGCAAACGAGCTGCTGGATTCGTTCCCGTTTCATCGGCTGCGGTGGAGCAGGCAGCAACGCCAGTGGCACGAGGATGGCGTTGGATGTGACGGTGGCCGCTTTGTGTGGGTTGACATGGGCGGTTTCGGAGGCACGCAGCGGACTGGTGCCGCCGATGAAACATCCGGACCCGGTTCTGACTGGCACGCCGTCTGTGCGACTGCGCAGGCGCTTGCTGAGGTTTTGCCAGACGGTTTTCGCCTGGATTATTGTCCAGGAGCGGCGCGGTGGTGGCGGAAGGCCGCAACAGCGTTGGCCAAAGGCGCTTTGATGACAATCGATTACGGATTAACCCGTGAGGAGCTGTTCAGTCCTCACAGGCATGACGGAACCGCTCGCGCCTACTACCGCCACGCTGTTGACGATGAACTCCTTGCCATGGCCGGCGAGAAAGACATTACGGCGCACGTGGATTTCTCCGCGTTGATCGAAGCCGGCGAGGCGCAGGGTCTCATCACCGAATGCATGATTGATCAGGCAACATATATCATGCGCATTTTGCAGCACAGCGGAGAACTGTTGGACACCGCCTCGGCGCTTGCGCAGCAAGACCGAACAGCGCTCGTCACGCTGGTGCATCCGTCCGGTCTGGGAAGAGCGTTTCGTGTCCTGTCACAGGTCCGCGGCGGATGAGAAGTCATCCGGCTGATGAAGAACACACTTTTTTGTTTTGCAGTGCCAATCGAAGCGCGGCCGTTCCTCAGAGAAGCGGGCACGCGATGGCCGGACGCCGTGTTGATCACTGGCATGGGCCGATCAAACGCCGGCAAGGCGTTGCGCCGGCGGTTGGGCGAAGACAAACCTGACAGAGTGATCAGTTGCGGGTTTGCCGGGGCGCTCAATCCGACTTTGAAGGTCGGAAACATTGTGTTTGACCCGGGACAATCAGCGGGTTTGGATCGTGTCCTTGCCGGGGCGGGAGGACGTCGGGTGCGGTTTTGTTGTGTTGACACCGTTGTGTGTAAAGCGAGCGACAAACGTCTGTTGCGGGGTTCAACAGGAGCCGACGCAGTTGACATGGAATCGGGTGGCTTGTCTGAGGTGTGTCGCGAAGCCAACCTCGGATTTGCCATCGTTC
>JARYMD010000079.1 GCA_029907285.1 Verrucomicrobiota bacterium
CGCGTGTTGCGCTTTCAACTGCGCGTATCGGGTTTTCGCCCCACCGAGGTGACCTTGGTGACGACGCTCACTGACGCCAAGGCCTACCCGGCACTCGAACTGGCCCGCCTTTATGTGCGGCGCTGGCGCATCGAACTCTGGTTCCGCGACCTCAAAACCACCATGGGCATGGAACTGCTCCGTTGCCAGAGTCCCGGGATGGTCCACAAGGAGTTGGAGTTGTTCTTTATCGCCTACAATCTGATCCGTGCAGTGGGAGCAGAGGCTGCTGCGATCTACGACGTACCGGTGGAGCGGATCAGCTTCAAGGGGATGGTCGACGCCATCAGTCAGTACACTCAGGCCATTGCCCAGGCACGCTCGCAGAAGAAACAACGGGAGTTGGTGGCCGACCTGCTCCGAGTGATCGCCCTGGATCAAGTCCCTGAGCGCCCAGGCCGTGGTGAACCCCGCGCGGTCAAACGCCGTCCCAAGCCCTTTCCCCTCCTCAACAAACCCCGGTGTCAATTCAGAGAAATCCCGCACCGCAACCGTTACTGGAAAAACAACCCGCGAAAATCAAGGGCCTAATCTAAGCGACATTCGGGACAGACACGTTGTTTGCGGCTCGCTGGGGACAGCGAGCCCTACCGTGCATGAAACTCTGCATGGAGGTAGGGCCGCGCCGTCCCTGGCGCGCCGGATGCATCAGTGGAGACGCCAATAGAGTGCCAGGCACGTTGTTTGCGCATAAGAAAAAAGCGGCAGCAAGCTGCCGTACTCCAAACGCTTTGCGCCTACCGACGCCCACTGCATCGGCGGCAGCGCGTGAGAAACCACTGGGATCAGCGTGCCCTTCCCAGCGACGGAGTCGCAGGGCATATTTCCCAGCCCGGCGTGGTTGAAGGTCCGGGGGGCAAGAGCCGGGGCGTTGTCCGTCGGGCGACTTTGGTTCCGGCTACGCCGGGCTGGGAAATATGCGGGCTAACGGCCGCGGGCGTGGCATCGCCCAAAGTGCGGGACAACCCATCGCTGTCAGAGTCCCGCGTTCAGGCGGAACACCAAAGTTTGGGCATTTCTTGTTGCCCGTCTCCAAGCCTTTGTGGCAACTTTTGGAAACAGAGCGCGCATGGCAAAAGAGCCGGACCGCCCCGGTCGAGAGGGTAAATCGGGCACATTTTAGCGAGGCGAAGCAATGTACCGAGGCCGCCGTTAGCCTGTCTGGCGTCATTGTGCCACACTTGAGCGGGCTGAAGCGCAGCCTCGCTAAGCAAATGCTTCCCTGAGCATTTGGATGGCTTTGGGGACAGCGGTGTCGGGGTTTTCTTTCCCTTCCATTTCGAGCGAGACGTAACCCTTGTAACCCGCGTCAGCGAGAATGCGCGCGATGCGTTTGTAATCGAGGTTCAAAGTGTACCACTCGCCTCCGCCTTCATAGGTCTTGGCCTGGACAAACACTGTCTTGGGTGCGATCTGCTTGAGCTTGTCGTAAGGGTCTTCCAAGAAATTGCCGGTGTCCATCAGAGCGCCCAGCCATGGGGAGTTGATTGCGTTGATGATGCGCAGTTGGCCTTCGGGGCTGCGGGTAAGGCCCCAGTGATTTTCGAGGGCGAGCAACACGCCGCATTTTTCTGCTTTTTCGAGGCATTGCTGGGTTGCCTCGATGCACCAATTGAAACCGTCGTCTTCGGTGTATCCGGGCAGGATGGGCTCGATGCCACGCTGTCGCATCAGCTCGTCGAAATCTTTGATTGTGTTCCATCTGCCAGAGTTGAGGCGGATGCATGGCACGCCCAGTTCGTAGGCGATCTCGATGCATTTGTGGGTGTGTTCGACCTGTTTGCGCCGCTCCTGTGGGTCCGGTTGGACGAAGTTCTGATGTATGGACAGGCAGACAAGATCGATGCCCCGGCTGAACGCGTGGCGTTTGAGGCGTTGCAGGTACGCGCGATGAGCCGGCGTGAGCGGTTCGCGCTCGGGAATGTCCATCTGCCTGTGCAGGATATCGACACCTTCCACCCCGAGCGCCGCGGCCTTGTCGATGACTGTTTCGATCGGCACGCGGTCGGTCCTGAAATGCCAGTATGAATATGTGGCGATTGCCAGTTTCGTGCGGGGACGAACCGGCACTGGTGCGGACGACTGCGCTGCGCCGACCGGGGCTGCGACCGTGGTCGCCGCAGCGGTTGCGATGAACGATCTGCGGTTTAGTTTCATAGGCGTTGGTTTTGGATTCTGGACTTCAAGTTCAAACTCGGAAATTTACATCTTTCACTTGCGACGTTTTTGTTTGCGCCCGCGGGGTGTCCGCCCGACAGTGTCCTGTTGTGGCGCGACGATGCCCTGGGCGCGAGCGGCGACTTTCAGGCGCAACCCTTGCAGCCTGATGAACCCGGTTGCGTCGCTTTGGTCGTAGGCTTTCGTCGGATCGGCTTCCATGGTCGCGATTTGCGGATTGTACAGGCTCAACGGCGATTTCCGGCCCGCAACCATGACATTGCCCTTGTAAAGTCTCACGCGGACGGTGCCGGTGACGTTTTTCTGGCTTTCAGTGATGAGCGCCTGGAGCGCGAGCCGCTCGGGCGAGAACCAGAAACCGTAGTACACCAGCTCTGCATACCGTGGGATCAGCATGTCCCGCAAATGCATCACTTCCCTGTCCATGGTCAGGCTCTCGATTTGCCGGTGCGCAAATTGGAGAATTGTCCCGCCGGGAGTCTCATAGACGCCGCGGCTTTTCATTCCGACAAACCGGTTTTCGACCATGTCAACGCGGCCAATGCCATGTTTGCCGCCAAGTTTGTTGAGGGTGCGCATGACCTCGAGCGGCGTCATGCGTTTGCCATCAATTGCCACGCAAATGCCGCTTTCGAAATCGAGGGTCACGTAAGCAGGGTGATCCGGGGCATCCTCAGGCGCAACGCTCAGCTTGAACATTTCCTTGTTGGACGGCGCGAAAGCGTCGAACCATGGGTCCTCCAAAATCCCTGCCTCATAGGAAATGTGAAGAAGGTTCCGGTCCATCGAGTAAGGCTTTTTCGCCGTGGCTTGGACCGGGATTCCCTTTTCTTGGCAGTATGCAATCATCTCCGCGCGCCCGGGGAACCGCTCCCGGAAACTCGCATCGCGCCATGGCGCGATGACCTGAAGGTCCGGAGCCAGAGCGGCGGCTGTGAGTTCGAACCGGACCTGGTCGTTGCCCTTGCCTGTAGCGCCGTGGGCGAGCGCGGTGGCTTTTTCACGCCGGGCGACCTCGATCATTCCCTTGGCAATGAGAGGCCGGGCAATGCTGGTGCCGAGGAGGTATTGTCCCTCGTAGATTGCGTTGGCCTGCATCATTGGGAAGATGAAATTGCGGGCAAACTCTTCCTGCAGATCAGCGATGTAACACCGAGTTGCCCCCGTCCGAAGCGCTTTCAGTTCAAGTCCGCGCAGCTCTTCTTCCTGGCCGATGTTGGCGCAGAAAGCGATGACCTCGGCGTCGTAGGCTTCTTTCAGCCATGACAAGATGACCGATGTATCCAATCCACCTGAATATGCCAATACAATCTTCATGTCTAAGTTCACCCGCAGCGAATAAACGCCAAGTCCGGCCCTCTGAAAAGAAGAATCTGTCGGGAGACAATGGGTCGCAATGTTCAACCTGTGAATTTCAAAGGCGCGACCGCGAGGCTTCATGATTCCGAGAACAAGCTCGGGTTCACCATTCGCGACGCAAACCCGATGCGCGTGGAATGACCAGCCGCATATTTCGCAGCCCGGCGTGGCCGGAACCAAAGTTGCCTGACGGGCAGTGCCCCGGCGCCTGCGACCGTTGATTAGCGCTATGCTGTTGAACGCATGGGCATACCTGAGCGATTGGCCGGCGAGATTTCCGGACTGGCCTGTCATCAAGGACCAAATGTTGAACAGTGACAGTAAGCGGTCTGTAGCCGGTCAAGGCGAGTATGTGCTTGACCTGAGCAAATAATCCCGGCTAGCTCTGCACGCCATGAGACCTTCGCTCAAACGAATCAATCTGCTCTGGCTGGCCGCACTCCCAATCCTTTTGACCATGCACGAGACCATGCACGACGCCGCTGCCGCTGAAACCCGTTCCCTTGCCGAACGCCTCGGCTACAAGGCCACCGACAGGCTCCTCATCGTCAATGGCGACGATGCCGGCATGTGCCACGCGGCAAACATGGCCACAATCGAGTGCCTCGAAAAAGGTCTGATGCGATCTTCAACCATTATGGTCCCGTGCCCGTGGTTTCCCGAGATCGCCGCCCATGCAAAGCAGAACCCGGACAAAGACTTCGGCGTTCATCTCTGCCACACTGCCGAGTGGACCAAGTATCGCTGGGGGCCTGTCGCCGACCGGGGGCGGGTGCCGGGCCTTGTGGACGCTGATGGTTACCTGTGGCGAAGTGTTGAGGAGGTTTATGACCACGCCAAACCCGAGGAAGCTCTGATTGAAGCTCGCGCCCAGATCAAACGCGCGTTGGCAGCCGGCATTGACGTCACGCATTTGGACTCGCACATGGGCACACTCCAGCTCAACCCGGAGTTCTTCAAGGTCTATGTCCAACTGGCGATCGAGTTTGATTTACCGCTGCGGATGGCGTCGCAGGACACAATGGCGCGGTATGGCCAACCCGAATTGCGCGCTCAAGTTGCTGCCCGTGGCATCGTTTTCCCTGACTATTTCATCTACGAGGAACTCAAGGACGAGAACAAAGACGTGCGTGCGTTTTGGCTGAACATTGTCAGGAACCTGAAACCGGGCGTCACCGAGCTGTATATCCACGCAGCTCTGCCAACCGACGAAATGAAAGCCATCAGCGGGTCGTGGTCCACACGCGCACAGGAATACGAGGTTTTTACCCACAACGAGGAGATGAAACGGCTTGTCGCAGACCAGAAAATCATCCTCATTGGCTACCGTCCATTACGCGATCTGCAGCGGAGCGAACGCAAACGCGCCGAAGGCCCGGCCGATGCCGTCCCGGTGCAACGAGCCAAGTGATTAACCATTGCAAGAGAGACAAGCGCTGAAAGCCCGCGCCACGCAGGGGCGCCCGAGGCCGGATTCGGGGTTTCGGTTGAAATGAGCATGCGCTGGCGCGCTGAACGTTGTTTCCTGTCGGCGGGCGGGGAGCCGCCGACTGACATGGCAGGCTACGGTGAAACTCTGGCTTGGCGCGGGCGATTGAATCTGGTTGCCTTTGGCGCGTGAACAGCGCCAGAACAAGCGTCAACGTGACAACGCAGTTGGCAGTCGGAATTGTAGCAGTCGCGGTTGCATTTGTGGTCGGCTGCCAAAGATGGGAGGCAAGGGTGGTCACCGCCCCGGGCACAATCGCCCGAACATTTCATCTTGATAAACTTGCGGAAATTGACGCCGCAATCTTGGAAGCAATAACCAACAAGCAGTGTCCCGGTGGTGTGTTCTGGCTCGAGCGAAACGGCGTCGCCTACAAGAGGGCGTACGGCTGCCGCGCAGTCGTCCCCGAAAAAGAGTTGATGACCATCGACACAATATTCGATGCCGCGTCGCTGACCAAGGTGATCGCCACGACACCTGCGGTCATGCTGCTGGTCGAGCGTGGGCAACTCAAGCTCGATGAGCCGGTTCGAACGTATCTGCCAGAGTTCACCGGCAACGGGAAAGAGAACATCACGGTTCGCCAGTTGTTGACGCACACCTCGGGTCTGCGGCCCGATGTCAGTCTTCGGCCTGACTGGTCCGGGATGGAGGCTTTCATGCGCTTGGCGGTATCGGAGCCGCTCCAGGCGCGCCCGGGCGAGAAGTTCATTTACAGTGACACCGGCATGATTTTGGCCGGGGAAATTGTGCGCCGCATAACCGGCCAAAGGCTCGATGAGTTCGTGAAAAGGGAGGTTTACAAGCCGCTTGGCATGCGGGATACGTGCTTTAATCCGCCACGGGAAAAGGTTGACCGGGTCGCACCCACAACGGTCGAGGATGGCAAACCGGTCCGGGGGACAGTGCATGATCCGCGGGCAAGGCGATTGAATGGCGTTGCAGGACACGCTGGTTTGTTTACGACAGCGGCTGATCTGGCGCGGTTTTCACGCATGATGCTCGACAAAGGCAGGCAAGGGCAAAAGCGCATTTTCAGACCTGAAACGGTTGATCTTATGACCAGCGTTCAAACGCCGGCGCACATCGAGGCCTTGCGGGGTTTGGGGTGGGACATTGACTCGCCATATTCGGGACAACGCGGAAGTGTTTTTCCCCGGGGCGGCTATGGGCATACCGGATGGACGGGAACATCGCTGTGGATCGACCCGTTTTCACGCACGTTTGTGATATTCCTCTCCAATCGGAACCATCCTGACGAAAAAGGGAATGTTCTTCCGCTGCGCCGGAAGCTCGGGACTTTGGCCGCGGAAGCGGTGGTTGGGTTCAACTTTGCATACGTCCCGGGCGCGTTGAAACCGCGCGCAAGCATCGCCGAGCCAGCGGCGAAAATTCCTGTCGCGGGAGGGGCCGAAGTGCTCAATGGAATCGATGTGTTGGAAAAGCAGGGTTATGGGCCGCTGAAAGGTCTTCGCATCGGTTTGATCACAAATCATACGGGCCACGACAAGGCGCGGCGTTCGACTGTCGATTTGTTGCATCAAGCGCCGGGTGTCGAGTTGAAGGCATTGTTCAGTCCAGAGCACGGCCTGCGGGGAACCGCGGACGAGAAAATCGGGGACAGCATTGACGAGAAAACCGGGCTGCCGGTTTACAGCTTGTACGGGGAAACACGCCAGCCGAAACTCGAACAATTGAAGGATTTGGATGCGTTGGTGTTCGATATTCAGGACATTGGCTGCAGGTTTTACACGTACATATCCACAATGGGCCTTGCAATGGAATCAGCCGCAAGAGCAGGACTGAAATTCTTCGTGCTCGACCGCGTGAATCCGATAGGAGGTGTCGTGGTGGACGGCCCCGTGCACAAAGGCGCATCCAGTTTCACCGCGTTCCACAGAATACCCGTGATGCATGGGATGACAGTCGGCGAACTGGCAAGAATGTTCAATGACGAGCGCGGTTACAAATGTGACCTGACCGTTATCAAGATCGAAGGATGGCGCAGATCAATGTGGTTTGACCAAACAGGGTTGCCATGGACGAATCCGTCGCCGAACATGCGCAGTTTGACAGAAGCGGCGCTTTACCCCGGCGTTGGCCTGCTCGAGACGACGCCGGTGTCGGTGGGCCGTGGCACTGGCACGCCATTCGAGGTCGTTGGCGCGCCGTACATTGACGACATCACACTCGCCGCAGAACTGAACAAATCCTCCCTCGAAGGGGTCAGATTCGTCCCGGTTCGGTTCACGCCAAACGCAAGCGTGTTCAAGGACCGCGAGTGCGGCGGGGTACAGATTTTTCTGACAGACCGTGACAAGTGCAGGGTGCTGGACATTGGCCTGCTCATCGCGCAGACGTTGCACCGGCTGTATCCGAAGGACTTCAACATCGACAAGTTCATCAACCTGCTCACCGACAAGCCCACCCTCGAGGCTGTGCGCGAAGGCAAATTGCCAAATGACGTCAGAGCACTGTGGAGTCCGGACCTGTCAGATTTCATGAAACGGCGCGCGCGAGTCCTCCTGTACGAGTGATCACATTCATGCTCGGGAATGGAAGCGTAAGCCAGCGACCATAGGCCATAGACCTTAGACCGGGAACAAGTAACAGGAGACGGGAAACGGCAGATCGGCGTTGTGAGCAGAACTGTGCGGAAGGGAGACACTGATGAACACACAATCATCGCATGATGCAAGCGGTCAAACACGGCAGTTGAAACGGCTTCTTGGACCGTTCGACGCCACCATGATCGTTGCCGGGTCGATGATCGGGTCGGGGATATTCATTGTGCCGGCGGACATGGCGCGGCAGCTTGGGGCTGCTGGTTGGTTGTTGGCGGCGTGGGTTCTGACCGGGCTGTTAACAGTCGCTGCCGCGCTGAGCTACGGTGAGTTGGCTGCGATGATGCCGCAAGCCGGCGGACAATATGTTTACCTTCGGGAAGCTTATGGCAGACTTTGGGGATTCCTATACGGGTGGACTCTGTTTCTTGTGATTCAGACCGGAACGGTTGCTGCGGTTGCAGTGGCGTTTGCGAAGTTCCTCGGGGTGTTGGTGCCGGCGGTATCCGAGAGTCACAAGCTGTTTGAGTACGGCAGGCTTTCGCTAACACCAACGTCGCTTGTAGCCATGGCAATACTCGTTCTGCTGACGTGGTCGAACTCGACCGGCCTGCGCACGGGGAAACTGGTGCAGAATATCTTCACGGTGACGAAGATTGGCGCGCTTGTTTTGCTGGTCCTGCTCGGTTGCACGCTTGGGGCAAGGTCGGGCGTCTTGTCGATCAACCTCGGCGATTTGTGGTCGGCGTCATCGGCTATCGCTGGTGGCAAAGCGGCCGATGCGGCAACTTCTTTTCCATTGTCGGGGTTTGCTCTGGCGGTTGCCTTTGGCACTGCAATGGTGGGCTCGTTGTTCTCGAGTGACGCATGGAACAACGTTACCTTCACTGCCGGCGAGGTCAGAGAACCGGAACGCAACCTGCCGCGGAGCCTGTTCTATGGTGCGGGTTTGGTGTGTCTTTTGTATTTGCTGGCGAACATTGCGTACCTGAACGTTCTACCGCTCAAAGGGAATCCGGCGGGTGCCACGGCACTTGATCGTGGGATTCAATTCGCGCCGCAGAACCGCGTCGCGACTGCTGCAGCAGAGGTGTTGTTTGGACCGGGCGGCTCAGTGGTGATGGCGCTGTTGATCATGATCTCAACTTTTGGGTGTTTGAACGGGATGATTCTGGCTGGGGCACGGGTGTACTACGCGATGGCGCGGGATGGATTGTTTTTCAACTTTGTGGGGCGGCTGAATCGCAAATCTGTGCCGGGTAACGGCCTGCTTGTTCAGTGCGCGTGGGCGGTGTTCTTGACAGCGTCGGGAACGTACGAAGACCTGTTGGACTATGTGATATTCGCGGCGCTGATATTCTATGTGCTGACGATTGCGGGTCTGTTCGTCCTGCGCAAGAGGCGGCCGGATAATGCAACACCGCGCCGGGTGCCGGGGTACCCGTTTGTGCCGGCGGCTTACATGGTCATTGCGTCGTTGATTGCGTTGGATCTTCTGGTGGCAGAGAAAACAAGGGCCAACACGCTGCCCGGCCTGATAATTGTGTTAAGCGGGATTCCCGTGTACTGGCTCTGGAGCCGAAAACGGAACGCATTTTGTGGTCGCAGAGATTGATCATCGGCAGCACAATCGGGCCGTTTCATATGGCCGCGCAAGACCCCGATGATGATTGTATGAATTTAAATGACATGCGGGCGCCGAATTGCAGCGACGGGCCATCGTCCACTTCAAAATTGTCGCCATCGCCGGGCGCGTCGCAAACTCCCTGGTTAACATGCAGTCACCCCGCAGCCGACGGCGTGGGTCTGCGGAAAACTTCCGCTTGGCCGGAAATCCCGCGGATCAATGTCTGCAGCTTCAGTCACAGAAACGGTCGCTCTCGTAGCAAAGGACGTAAGTTGGCGGGACACTTCCTATCAACTCTTCTGATTTCTCCTGCAAATCTGGAGGGCTGCGGGCAATTCAACAGACACGGGCTGGCGCGCAATTCGGCAAGAATCATTCTGCTGGTCCTGTGCTTTTTCGTCCACGAAGCCCAGGCCGCACAGATCACGCCTGTCGTTGAGGCCGAAGAAGACGTTTACCGGTACGAGCCCGCCAACAACGGCGCAGGCCCGATGTGGTGTCATGGCTCGACCTGTCTTGTGCGCGTGGGCGAGGATGTTGTGGCGAGCGGATTGGAAACACTCACAAACCAGCCGCCGCTTAACAACTGTCGTTGGACTCTCTGGCGGCGCGAAGTTGACGGGTGGCGACAGACACTTGCGGACGCGAACGGGCGCACTCGCGAACCGTGTCCGTTGGCCACTTTCCCAAAACAGAAAAAGGTTTTCCTTTCGGCGAACCCGACGTTGTCACCGCCGGGTCAGGCGGGAGGTGGCCCGGCGCGGCCTGAGATTCTCGAATTCAGGCTTCCTGAGTTGGGTGAGCCTGCGGCTGTGTTGTTGCCGGAATGGGACGGGAAACCGGATTTCACCGAACATTCCTACAGGAGTTTTGCCGCGGACGGTCAGCTCGGCGAGCTGATAATCTTCCAGAACATCGGCTATACACACGCCGAGTACGCCTACCGGGACGCATCAGGCCGGTGGGCAGCACGCGGGCAACTCAAATGGCCATGGGGCGCGGAATACGACAAACCGCAGCCAATTCGGGTGTGTTACCCGAACGTTGCCCTTGTGAAAGGCGCAGTTCATTTCGTCGGTGTCAGCGACATCGTCGAGCCGTATGGAAAATGGCGGGAGTTCAAGAAACAGTTGACAGGACGCGATTGGGATTACGATTTCCGACGGCTCTTTTATACGCGGTGCGCAGACATCCGGCGCGGCGAGTTCGCCCCTTGGATTGAGCTGGCGAGTCGCGACAAGACCTGTGGATGGATATCCCCGGCCGACCTCTGGGTCGGACCAGATGGGCGTGTTCACATCGTGTGGACTGAGCGTGCCATTGACGAACGATTGCGCGAAAAGTTCTTTCCGGATCAAAAACAGCGGCACGAGGCCAATTACGCTGTCCTTAAGGACGGCATCGTTGAGTTGAAACGGACGTTCGCGGCCGTGGACGAAGGCCAACGTAGCGTGATTGTGTCGCTGCCAAGGTTTCATGCAACACCTGAGGGACGGCTTTTTGTGTTCTGTTACGTCAGCGGCACAGAGCCGGATGGAAAAGGAGTTTCGGAGAACTGGCTTTATGAGTTGAACGGCGGCGGCGCATTTTCCGCGCCTGTCAAGGTGCCGTTGAAACATCCGCTCTCCTCTTACTTCACGGCGACAGTTCGGGCGGGGTCCGAACCTTCGTGTTGGCTGGACCTTTTGGGAACGCGCGTGGGAGCATCCGGCACGATCAGTTACGCGCGCATACGTTTGTGACCGTGTTTCATTTTTGCGCAATGAAATTGCGAATCTGCAAATCAACAAGCCAAGACGGTCTGAGGACACGCGGCATTCATGCGCGGTGGATTTTGGGACGGCCGTGTTCACGCCGAAACGTCGGCACCGGGAAGGCGCGAGTGTGCGAACGACTGATAACCCGCACGCGAGTGATTTGTGCAGCGGCCGTTCTTGCCTTGACCGCGCTTGTGCCCGACGCCGCGGCAGCGCCGATCAAGTTCACAGCAAGATCGCGTGAGGCTGCCGGACCGAACGAAGCCCAAAGCGTGGTGTACAAAGAGGTGGAATGGGAAAGCACAAGAACCGCCGTGATCGTGTGTGACATGTGGGACAAGCATTGGTGCAAAGGCGCAACGGCGCGCGTTGCAGAGATGGCTCCGCGGATGAACGAGTTTTTGAAGAAATGCCGCGCAATGGGAACGCTCGTCATTCATGCGCCCAGTGGAACCATGGCGTTCTACAAGGATTACCCCCAGCGAAAGAGGGCTGAGAAAGCAAAAGGATCGGCAAGTGGAGAGAACTTGAACTCGTGGAAACCGCTCGACAGATCACAGGAAGGGCCTTTGCCAATCGATGATTCGGATGGCGGATGCGATGACAATCCCAAATGCGCTCAGGGCAGCCCGTGGCGAAGCCAGATTGATTTGCTCGAAATCGGAGAGGAAGACGCTGTGAGTGACAGCGGCCAGGAAATACTCGGTCTGATGCAGGAGCGCGGCATAGAGAACGTGATTCTTCTGGGCGTGCACGCGAACATGTGCGTTTTGGGGCGCCCGTTCGGCATCCGGGCAATGGTCGGCTGCGGCAAGAACGTCCTGTTGGTTCGAGATTTGACAGACACGATGTACAGCTCGCAAATGCGCCCGTTTGTCAGTCATTTTGCGGGAACAGACCTCGTAATTGAGCACATTGAAAAGCACTGGT
Organism: Verrucomicrobiota bacterium; assembly: GCA_029907285.1. GTDB lineage: Bacteria > Verrucomicrobiota > Verrucomicrobiia > Limisphaerales > J093 > JAAYVR01. The sequence continues at coordinate 11,944 of JARYMD010000079.1, forward strand.
GCCCCACGATCACCAGCGATCAAATGGTCGGCGGACGACCGTTCCGGTTCTCGGCTGACCCGAGGCCAACAGTGGCAATGGTAATAGCTGAAAGCGAGTATCACACATGGGAGACCCTGCCGGCTTTTGCTACCGACACGCTGCTCAAGGCCGGTTTGAGAATCGAATATGTCACCGCGACTATGCGTAACGATGACTGTCAGTTCAGAGGCTACCGTGCGCTTGACGGTGCCGGCCTTGTGCTTGTGAGTGCGCGCAGGCGTGCCATGCCGCACGAAATGGCAGTGATGCTCAAACAACACGTGGAATCGGGCAAGCCAATCGTCGGCATCCGCACCGCAAGCCATGCGTTTTCGGTGCGCGGCCCCGACCGATCCAAACTCGGTCAAGCCGGGTTTGAGGATTGGCCCGAGTTCGATTCCGAAGTGCTGGGTGGGAACTACAGCGGGCATCATCCTGCCGGTCCAGTTACCACTGTACGTGTTGTGCCGGAGGCGCTGGATCATCCGGTGCTGAAAGGTGTCCCTTTGGGGGCGTGGTCAAGCCCTGCGTCGCTTTACAAGACCAGTCCGCTCAAGCCCGGGGCCACGGTTTTGCTGACGGGTCAAATCGCGGGTGAACAAGCCGAACCGATTGCGTGGGTGCGAAGCGCAGGAGCACGACAATCGCGGGTGTTTTACACTTCGTTGGGCCATCCCGAAGATTTCCGGAATCCGTCTTTCAGACGGATGTTGGCAAATGGGATTCTTTGGGCGCTCGGAATGCCGACTAAAGGTAATTGACGCAAACCCGCGTCAGCACGTTCCACACGCCACGCTCCAATGAAATGCGGTGCGTTCATGCGTTCGAACACGCAACGACACTATTTGTCGTACACCCTGTCGTTGTCCCGCTCGCTCATGAAACCGCCGACGGCGCACCCCGTGCCGACGTGATGGCAAGCCCCACCATAAGGGCCATCCCCAACATCAGCTTCCACAACCCACAGACCTCAGCAAAACCGGGCTCTTTGTCAGGATACGTCTGCAACTTCAATGTCCGCTCCATTGCCCAACTCAAGCCTTTGCCCGCATATTTCCCAGCCCGGCGCAGCCGGAACCAATGTCGCCTGACTGGCAACGCCCCCCCCCGGCTCTTCCCCCCCGAAC
>JARYMD010000007.1 GCA_029907285.1 Verrucomicrobiota bacterium
CCTGATCACCCGATACGAGGAAGAGCTCCGCAAAGGCCGCACTGAACACGATTCGCTCCGCCTCGCCCTCGTCAACACCGGCCGCGGCATAGTAACCGGTAGTTTCACGGTCGCCGGCGCATTTCTTGCGATGGGTTTGACCGACTTCAAAGGCATCCGCGAAATGGGGATCATAAGCGGTTGCGGTGTGCTGATCTGTCTTGTTCCGATGATGACGATGTTGCCGGCGCTGTTGCTTCGAGGGCGTCAGAATGTGCTGGACCACAAGCCCCGTGCGATGGCTGACCACAGGGCAAGGCTTGAACGATTGTGGCTGAAACGTCCGGGATTGGTTTTCGGCATAACAGCGGCTCTAACCGTGCTGGCTTTGACGCAGCTTCCGCGCGTGCGCTTCGATTATAACCTGCTTAACATGCAGTCCGACGGATTGCAGTCCGTGGTTCTGGAACACAAATTGATCAACGGCGCGTCAAGGTCAGTCATTTTTGGCGTTCTGATCGCCGATTCTTTGAAACGCGCCGCCGAACTGGAAGACTGCGTCGTCAAGCTGCCGTCGGTCGCAGGCGTTGACTCGCTAACCGCATATCTGGCCAGTGACCCGGGCACGCGAGCGGCCATAATAAGCGAAATCAAATCAAGGCTTGCAGGACTGCGTTTCGCAGAGCCGGACAGAAAACCGGTCGATCTGGCCGTGCTTCGCCGAACGTTGCTGGCGACACAAGCGTACTTCCGCCTTGGGGCGGAGGAAGCCGAAAAACATGGCGAAAAGGACCTCGCCCGGGCCCTCCGTGAAATACGGCAATCGATAATCTCCCTTCGCAATAGGATGAGCGAAGTGGAGCCCGCGGAGGGCGCGAAGAAACTGGCGGCATTTCAGCAGGCGCTTCTGAATGACCTGCGTGAAACTTTCGAAGCCATCAAAAACCAGGACACGACAGCGCCCATCGGGATCGAGGACATACCGGCTGTGTTGAAACACAGGTTTATTGGCCGGTCGGGCAAAAAGTATCTGATCCAGGTCAATCCTCGATCGAATGTTTGGGAACGTGCGCACCAGGAGGTGTTTGTTCGGGAATTGCGATCGGTGGACCCGGATGCCACGGGCACGCCTGTGCAGCTTTACGAATACACGACCCAGTTGAGGCAGAGTTACATCGACGCTGCATATTATGCGCTGGGGGCGATTGCTATTCTGGTTTTCATTCATTTCAAGCGGGTGCTTTGTGTGGGTTTGGCTTTGTTTCCCGTTGTGCTGGGCGCCATCTGGACGATGGGTTGGATGGGGTGGTCGGGTGTCCAGTTCAATCCCGCGAACATCATGACGCTTCCGTTGGTGGTGGGAGTGGGCGTCACCAACGGCATCCATATACTGAACCGCTTTGCTGAAGAGCAAAACCCCGGCATCCTCGCCCGTAGCACCGGCAAGGCAGTGCTGTTGTCGGCTCTGACGACCATTGCGGGTTTCGGGAGCCTGATAAGCGCCCAACACAGGGGCATTTCAAGCCTCGGGTTGGTGATGTCATTCGGGACGGCGGCGTGCATGTGCGCCGGACTCACTTTTCTGCCCACACTGATTGGCTGGCTGACGCAGCGCGGCTGGCGGATTGTCGGCCCCGGGAAAACCGTTCAGGACGCTGCTGAAGGTCAATGAGCCGGCCCGCCCGGAAATCACGCCGCATGACCAGCCCAGGACACCCAAAGCTCCATGCCGGTGAGATTTCCGGGCTGGTGCGCGACACACACAGTTTCATCCGGTCGGAAACCGGGGAATGAGATTCATTGGTCATGCAGGTCTTAATTGCGCCGGACAAGTTTAAGGGAACTCTGGATGCTTCCGAAGCTGCGGAAGCCATCGCCCGCGGATGGCTGAAGCAACGCCCGGACGACAAGGTTGACATTTTCCCAATAAGCGACGGAGGAGATGGTTTTGGGGAATTGCTGGGGAAACGCCTTGGCGCAGAAACGCGTTTCGCCCGCACCGTAAACGCCGCAGGCCAGCCAATCAATGCACCGTGGTGGTGGGTGCCAAAGCTGCAACTCGCCATCGTCGAATCAGCAAAAGTCATCGGATTGGCGCAGCTCCCTGCCGGCAAGTTTCACCCGTTTGATCTCGACACGCGCGGTCTGGCCACGGTATTGCGCGAGGTGGAAAAAGCCCGTCCCAAACTCTCCCTCGTCGGCATAGGCGGAAGCGCAACAAACGATGCAGGATTCGGAATGGCAGTTGGGCTTGGCTGGCGGTTTGTCGATGGCCGGGGCCGGCTCATTCGATCATGGACATCCCTCGATGCCCTCCGGGCAGTCGAACCGCCAAAGGAACAATTGCGCCTCGGCCAACTGACGGTTGCTGTCGATGTGCGCAATCCCCTGCTAGGACCACGCGGCGCAACCCGAATATACGGCCCGCAAAAGGGGATTCGACCCGAGGACTTCGAACCGGCAGAACGTTGCCTTCGAAAGCTTGTGCGCGTCCTTGCTGATCTGTCGCCTCGGTACCGCAAGCTCTCTGCGGCCGCCGGAGCAGGCGCCGCAGGCGGCCTCGGTTTTGGGTTTTGCGCATTTCTTGGGGGAAAACTCGAACCTGGTTTTGCGCTCTTTGCAAAGTTCACCGGACTCGAGAAACATGTAAAACAGGCGGACCTCGTGATTACTGGCGAGGGCGCCATTGACAAGACAACGCTCTTGATGGGCAAGGGGGTCGGCCAGGTCGCAAGGCTTGCCAGAAGATTTCGCCGACCGTGTTTGGGATTGGCCGGGATCGTGACTGCGTCGCGCACATCGAGGGCGCCCTTTGCGGGGCTGTTTGCGATTGTTCCAGAGCTTGCTTCACAGAAAGAAGCAATGGCAAAGCCGCGCCAGTGGCTGACCCGGCTCGCTTCGCAAACTGCGCGCGAATGGCGGCCAGAATGACCGTTTGGGAGCGATAAAGTGCCAGGCTCAAAGTTCAAAGTTTGCTTGCAAGCGGGACGGGAAACCTCAACGATTGGCCGCGGTTTCCCGAGATAAGGCCCGACAAGTTTTGAACATGGACACTACAACGCCGCAACAAGTGATCGAGATGGCTCGCAAGAACGGGGCCAAGATGATGGACATCAAGTTCGTTGATCCGTTTGGGACATGGCAGCATTTCACCTGTCCGGTAGCGGAACTGAACGAGGAGGTTTTTGCCGAGGGGATTGGATTTGACGGGAGCTCGATTCGAGGTTGGAAATCGATTGAAGCCTCGGACATGCTCGCGATGCCGGACCCTTGCACGGCGTTCATGGACCCGTTCTGCAGCGTGCCAACATTGTCGCTGACATGCACAATAGCTGAGACCGGCACAAAGGAACCCTACGGGCGTGATCCCCGCGGCATCGCGCAAAAGGCAGAAAAGTACCTTGCCAGCACCGGCGTGGCTGACAGCGCTGTGTTCGGTCCCGAAGCCGAATTCTTCATATTCGACAGCGTCAAGTACGGGGCCGAGAGCAATGGCACTTTCTACAAGGTGGACAGTGACGAAGCGGTCTGGAACACGGGCCGCGAAGAGGACCCAAGCCTCGGTTATAAGATCAGGCACAAAGAGGGGTACTTCCCCGTTCCGCCTTCGGACAAGCTCAACGATCTGAGAACCGAAATGTGCCTTGTAATGGAGCAGCTTGGCATCCCCGTCGAAAAACAGCATCACGAGGTCGCAACAGCCGGCCAGGCAGAAATAGATTTTCGGTTCGACACACTCGTCAAGACGGCCGATCGCATGATGCTGTTCAAGTACATCGTGAAAAACGTGGCGCTGAAGCATGGCAAGACCGCCACTTTCATGCCGAAGCCGTTGTTCGGTGACAACGGCAGCGGCATGCACACTCATTTGAGTCTTTGGAAAAAGGGCAAGCCGCTGTTCGCGGGCACACTTTACGGCGGGTTGAGCCAGACAGCCCTTTACGCGATCGGCGGCATATTGCAGCATGCAAGGGCGTTATGCGCACTTTGCAGTCCGACGACCAACAGTTACAAGCGTTTGGTGCCGGGCTACGAAGCGCCTGTCAACCTGGCTTACAGCGCAAGAAACCGCAGCGCAGCAGTCCGCATCCCAATGTACAGCGACAGCCCCAAGGCGAAACGGATCGAGTACCGCCCCCCCGACCCGAGCGCAAATCCGTATCTCTGTTACGCGGCATTGTTGATGGCCGCGTTGGACGGTGTGCTGAACAAGGTTGATCCGGGCGAACCGATGGACAAGAACCTCTACGAATTGCCCCCCGAGGAGTTGTCAAAAGTGCCGCAGGTCCCCGGAAGCCTGATTGACGCCGTGGAAGCTCTCGAACGCGACCGCGAGTTTTTGCTCAAGGGCGATGTTTTCACGCGCGATTTTCTCGAGATGTGGATTGCCACCAAGAGAAAAGAATCGGATGCGCTTCGCCTGCGGCCGCATCCTTACGAGTTCTTTCTGTATTACGACGTCTAGCTCGGGTATCTTGCCGGGTCGAAGGTGGGGGTGCATCTGGCGGGCTGGCAGGTGAGATTTCGGAGTTTGATGGGCATGGAGCAGGGTTGCGCCATGCCGCAAGGTGCCGCTTGGTGAACCGGCGAAAGTTCTGGCTGGAAAAACTGATGCCGCCGCCCATTATCTGTGTGTGCGCACTGCATGGTTTTGGTTGGGTTTGGTTTGCCTTGGTTCTCAACAACACTACGGGGCGATCTCTGCACGGCCATGTTCGCTCGGAGAAGCGCCTTTGTGGTCGGAGGTTCTTTCCGACCTGCGCCAGTACCAGGCGCGTCTGGCCGGAACACCCGCGGTTTTGTTTGTCGTGGACACAACCAGCCGGGAAGAAGTTCGCAATTTCTTCAACGGTGTTTATTCTGAATCCGATGCTGCCGACCCTGAGTGGGTCGGCAACGTTGCCATTTGTGCTGCGGGGACGACGTCGGCCGGGTTTCGCAATGCGGTGGCATTGCGGATCAATTGGCTGAGGGCTCTTGCCGGAGTGCCAGCGTGGATCAATCTTGATGAAACATACAATTCAAAAGCACAGCAGGCGGCCCTGATGATCAGCGCGAACAACGCTGTCAGCCATACGCCGCCCGCAACATGGAGTTGTTACACCACCGACGGCGCGGAAGCCGCGGGGAAATCCAATCTGGCGATTGGCAGTTGCGGCCCGGAATCGGTCCTGATGTACATGCAGGATTTTGGCTCCAACAACTATGCTGTTGGGCACCGGCGTTGGCTGTTGTACCCCCAGACACGGTTCATGGGCACCGGCGACATCCCTGAAAACACGAACGGTCCCGCGTCGAATGCGCTCTGGATAATGGACTCTTACGGCAGCCAGCCCCGTCCAGCAACCCGGGAACAATACGTTGCATGGCCGCCGCCGGGTTATGTTCCCTACCAGGTTGTGTGCGCACGATGGTCGTTCAGTTATCCAAAAGCCGATTTCACCGCGGCCACGGTGTCCGTGGCCAGCAACGGTGTCCCAATGGAAACAACCATTGAGCCTGTCCGGACCGGGTACGGTGAAAACACTCTCGTGTGGTACCTGACAGGGCTCAACACAAGTCAGGCAACCGACTGGCCTCGCCCGTCGGCAGACGTTAATTGGACGGTCTCGATCCGGAACGTTCAGATCGGCAGTGTGACCCATGACTTTGACTACGCGGTGACTGTGTTTGATCCCGGGACCGCTGGTCCTGATACTGTGCTGCCTGATGTCACCGGATCGGCCTATCCGGTCGTCGGGCGTCCCAACAGCTATTCTTATACGCAGGTGCACGGTGCGACCGGATATCAGTGGATGGCAGCCCGCAGAGTCCCATGGACAATTGTCGAAGACGCCGAGGTGGACAGAGGCGATGTTGTGTCAAAGACGTCTGCCGGTTACCAGGCGCGCCTTCAGTGGGAAGGTTATGGCGGTAGCACTGCATGGCACCTTGCACACACTGAACCGGTGGACCAGTGGCTGCTTTACAAGCGGATCGTTTTGCCCGGGCAAAAGACCATTTTGCAGTACAAGAGCCGATTGCAATGGGCCACGGCCACGCAGCAGGCGCGCGCGCAGGTCTCGGTCGATGCCGGCAAAACATGGCAGGACGTCGATTCACAAGCGGGCACCGGCGGCATCGGAGTGTCATGGTTTGAAACAAGGTCTGTTTCCCTTGCGAGGTTTGCGGACCGGCCGCTGCTCATTCGATTCCTCTACCATTACTCCGGTGAGAGCTACTACCCGCAGGCCGAGGCGGGTTGGTATCTTGACAACATCACAATTCTTGACGGGGAGGAACTGATACCTGAAATCACGGGTGATGTTGGATCAGGCAACTCATTCGAGTTCGTTCCGCCCGGACCCGGCGATTGGGGGCTTGCCGTTCGAGCGCAGGTTTATGGGCGGTATTGGCTTGAATGGGGGCGAACAAAGCGCGTTTCGGTTTCCAGCAGCGAGCCGGTCCTGAGGTTCACCGGGGCGCCGAATTTCGCCGGAACCGGTGTCAAGCTCGAGTTCTCGGCCTCGAATGCACCTTCGGGCATGTCCTTCTATTTGGAGATGACAAGCGCATTGGGCAACACATGGACCCGCGTCGGCTCCGCGAAACTGGAAGAGATTGTGCCGGGCGAGCGGTACAGTTTTACGACCACTGCAACTCCGACTGCGCCCCGGTTCTATCGCATTGTCGGCGAGTAGCCGAACCAACTGGGCGCGGCACACCCGGAACCGAAAACTGGGTTCTTCCGGCGCCGGCTGCAGGAGGTTCATTGTCGGTCCAGTTTATGTGTGGCTGGGCGGTGCCAATTTTTGGTCTTGGGTTTGGCGCAGGACAGGGCATAGTCTGTTTGCAGGTCGAAATCTTTGTGTAACCTTCGAGAGTTATGGCTGAAAAGGAAAGCGCGGCGAGGTACTGGGTCTGGGGTCACGACCGGATTGCTTACGGGCCGGTTGAACTGCCCGGATTGATTGCATGGGTGAAAGAAGGCCGCGTCGAAAGCGGACATTGGGTGTTCGCGGAGGCGGATGCGGAATGGATTAAAGCGGGCGAGATTCCCGAGTTGAAGATGTTCCTTGAAATGCAGCCTGCCGAAGGGGACACAACCTCGCTTGCGCCGCATGCGGCTTTGAAACCGGAAAACTTGCGTCGAATCAAGCTGTTCGCCGAGATGGGGCCTTCACAGCTCGAATCGCTGGTGAAGTACATGGACGTAGTGCGGGTGAAGAAGTTCGCCACTGTGTTTGCCAAGGGTGACAAGGGCGATGCAATGTACTTCGTGCTGGAAGGCGAGGTCAGAGCGCGAACCTTGATTGACGGAAAAGAGACAACGCTGTTCACGATGGGGCCGGGCGATTCTTTTGGCGAGATAGCCCTGTTGATTCATGGCGACCGGTCTTCGGATGTTGTGGCAAACGATGACAGTGTTCTGTTGCGCCTGCCATCGGCAGCGTTCGAGAGGATCGTGCGCGAGGCGCCGGCGCTGGCGACGCCTTTTTTGTTTGCCCTTGCTCGGGTAATCACAAGCCGATCACTCGCGCTCGGCAGGGAGTATGAGAAATCGATTCGTTCGGCGCGTGTGCTTGCTCAACTGAGGTTTTGATGTGAGTCCGGCCGTTTTCAAGCCATGACCTGCATGTTTATGTTGTGGTTCGAGAGCCGCGCGAGTGTTTCACAATATGGGAGTTGAAACTGGCGTGAACCGGGAGGCTGGAGCAACGCCGAAGAAGCCGGCGGCGATTCGCCGCTGTTCGAGGGAGTTGCTGGTTCTGTTTTGGTGCCTTTCGCTGGTGGCGGCATTCTTTGTGTTGCGGGCGGTGCTGTTCGTTTTTTACGGTGCGAAGACCGGAGTTTCAGTGGCTGAAGCTGCGAAAGTCTTTGTTTTTGGGCTTCATCGAGACGTTTTTGTTGCGGTACTGGGGGCGCTGCCGTTGTTGGCATGGTACGTTGTTGTGCCGACGCGATGGTTCGGGAGGCGGTGGCACAGATTCCTTTTCACGTTTGCATTATTCGGGTTTTGGACGGGCCTAGTGTTTCTTCTGGCTGCTGAGTTCTTCTTTTTCGACGAGTTCCGGTCGAGATTCAATACGGTTGCGGTCGATTACCTGCTATATCCTCACGAGGTGTTCGTAAACATTTGGGATTCATACCCGGTTGCGAAGGTGGTCCTTGCATGTTCGGCACTGGGATTCGGATGGATTCTGCTTGCGCGGTGGTTGTTCCCCGGCCTTTGGGAAGCGCCGGTTTCACGCCGCAGAAGCGCGTTGTGGCTGGGGTTGGCTGTTTTGATTGTCGCTGCATTGTGGCCGACAGTGAGCTTGAAAGGCGTGCGAGCCAGCCGCGAACGGTTGTTGAATGAGATTGCAAACAACGGCTGGATTTCGTTTGTCTCGGCGGCTCTGACGCGTCATTTGGACTATGCGGCGTTTTATCGGACGATTCCTCGGGAAGAGGCTTACCAGAGGGTCAGGCGCATGTTGAGCGCGCCCCGGGTTGAATTCGTGGGTCCGGCTGACAGTCTCCGGCGCCGCGTTAAAGGCGATCCCAGCCGTCCGAAGCTGAACGTCGTCATCCTGATGGAGGAAAGCCTTGGCTCGGAGTTCTGGGGTGTGCTGGGTCGAGAGGGGCCAACCTGCACGCCGGAAATGGACAGGCTCGCGATCGAAGAAGGACTGCTGTTCACGAACATCTTTGCCTCCGGCAACAGAACAATACGCGGTTTTGAAGGGGTGTTGTCATCGTTTCCGCCTTTGCCGGGCGATTCGATAGTCGCCCGGGACATGTCCGACAACGTTGAAACCATCGCCCGCGTTTTGAAGCGTGACGGTTACCGCACATTGTTCATATATGGTGGACGCGGCTTTTTCGATCGCATGCGCGCGTATGCTGTGGAAAACGGGTATGACCGGTTCATTGAACAGAAAGACTTTCGGAACCCGACATTTGCGACCATGTGGGGTGTGTGCGACGAGGACATCCTCGCCCGCGCCAATGATGAATTCACCGAGCTGGCGCGCGCCGGCCAGCCTTTCCTCGGGACCGTTCTGACTGTGTCAAATCACAAACCATACACGTATCCGAAAGGACGGATACCCGAGGACCCTGAAGCGCGCCAACGCCTGCACGCTGTGAAGTACTCGGATTACGCCTTGGGCGAGTTCTTTCGCGCAGCGAAAAAGTCGCCTTACTGGACCAACACGGTGTTCATTGTCGTGGCCGACCACGGCGCCCGCGTGTACGGGAGCCAGAGCATCCCGATCCGTTCCTACGCGATACCCCTTCTGATCGCAGGACCGGCTGTGGTCAAGGCCCCCATGCGGATTGGCCATTTGGGATGCTCACTGGACGTCGCGCCCACCGTGCTCGGCCTCATAGGGCGCCCATATGAAACGCTCTTTTTCGGCAGGGACCTGTTGAATTCACCGCCCGGGGACGGCCGCGTGCTTTTGCATCACAATCGTGACATTGGGATGTTCGCAAAAGACAGGCTCGTGGTGTTGGGTTTGCGCAAGACAGTTGAATTCTACGCGGGCGATCCGCTCAAGGGTGAAATTCGTCCCTTGGACAAGCCGGGCCAACTGGAGCTCGAACTGGAGCGGGATACAACGGCTGTTTTTCAGGTTGCGGATGAACTTTACGTCCAAAAACGTTTTCACCTGGACCCATAAGTGGGATAAGACAGATGAACTTAAAGATTAGAACGGATTAACTGATGGGCTGGCTTGACGTTGAGAATCCGGAGGGCGATAGTGGCCTAAAACCTGCGATTCGCCGGTGAGTTCGCAGCCGCGGACGGATTTGAAACTGAGGTCGTTGATGAGAAATGCGAGCGCCATGCTCGGATTCCGATGAAAATAACAGGCACTGTTGAGGCGGTTCTGCAACTGAAAGGCTGGAACGTTTGTTCGGTTGGCCCCGACGACACGGTATTTGAGGCGATTCGCCGCATGGCTGAGGCCAACGTGGGTGCGCTGGCTGTTTTGGAGGGCGGCAAACTGATCGGAGTTATTTCCGAGCGCGATTACACTCGGAAAGTTGCGCTGCAGGGGCGCAGTTCGAAGCAGATCAGTGTTCGCGAGATTCTGACCGGCAACCCGTACACAGTGTCGCCGGAAACCTCCGTCGAAGAGTGCCTGAAGATCATGAGCGAAAAGAAGATTCGACACCTTCCTGTTTTGCGCGGGGACGCGGTCGTGGGCGTCATTTCGGTTAGCGATCTGGTTGATTGGATAATCAACGCGCAGCGCGCTGCGATTGATCAGTTGGAAAGCTATATCAGCGGTCGATATCCGGCTTGAGCAGCATGAGCGCGCTTGAGCAGCACGGACCCCATGGACAGGATGGGCATGCCGCACAAATGCGGGTGGGTGGTGTCTGGTGATGAATGCGGACCCCAATACAGACCCAAGGTTCGACGCGTCAGCTCAGGACGATCCACTTTTAATAGCTGATCTGCCATGGCATCAAAGGCCTTTTTATCGGCGGCTTTTTACCGCGGTTTTGCCGCCGGTTGGTCTGTGGCTGTTATGGAGGAGCCCATTGCAAACGCGGCGTCAGAAGATCGTCAGGTCTGTTCTGGCCTGCATTTACTGTCTCCCGTACACTGCATTTGTTCTTTGGATGCTGAGTCTTGCGGGGGTCATTGATTTTGAATTCAAGGGCGGTTTCGGTCCGAGCATTGTCCGGCACAAGACGATTCCAAATTACCATTTGCTGGAGAGCCACCGGGCTTCGCAAAAGCAGAGCGCGGCAGTGCCCGTGCCAGGCGCTGGATTCGAAGGGGCGTATTGGACCGATTTCAGAGGGCCAAACCGCGATGGAGTTTACGCGGAACAGCCGATTCTGACCAATTGGCCTGCGCGAGGCCCGCGCCTCCTTTGGCGGCAGCCGATAGGCGGCGGTTACGCGTCGTTTGTTGTTGCAGAAGGGCGCGCATTCACAATTGAACAACGCCGCGACGAGGAGTTTGTCACAGCGTATGACATCGAGACCGGCCGGGAACTGTGGGCGTACGGGTATCCGGCGTTTTTCAAGGAGTGGATGGGCGGCGACGGTCCGCGCGCCACGCCGACCTACCATGGTGGTTTGCTTTACAGCATGGGTGCGCAAGGGGATTTGTGTTGTCTTGGCGCCGCCACCGGCAAGCTCTTGTGGCAAAAGAACGTGCTCGCTGACAACAGTTCCTCGAATCTCACATACGGAATGGCGGCATCGCCCCTTATAGTGGACGAAAAACTCATCGTGCTAACCGGCCGCGAAACCAAAGGTCGATCGGTCGTTGCCTACCACAGATTAACCGGAACCAGAGTGTGGTCGGGTCTGGACGATCAGCAGGCCTATGTCACGCCGCTGCTGACAGCTTTTGCAGGGCGGCGTCAAATCCTGGTTGTAACGTCGCGCCGTGCAGTGGGATTGGCGCCCGAGACCGGCGAGTTGCTTTGGGAGTATCCATGGCGGGTGCAAAACAACAACATGATTTCAATGCCGGTAGTAATCGGCACCAACAGGTTCTTCATTTCCGCGGGCTACGGAGCCGGATGCGCAGTGGTCGAGATTGTGCAAACCAACGGCGGATTTGCAGCACGCGAAGTTTGGCGGAACCGCAGCATGCGAAACAAGTTCAACGCTTCTGTCTATTGGCGGGACCACATCTACGGACTCGACGAGGGCGTCCTTGCGTGTGTTGATGCGCGCACGGGCCAGCGACTCTGGCGTGACGGAAACTACAGTTACGGTCAACTGCTGCTGTCGTCCGGCCATCTCATCGTCCTTGGAGGCGAAGGCGACCTTGCACTGGTGCGAGCAAGTCCGGACGGATGGCACGAAATCGCGCGAACCCGGGCTTTGACAGGCAAGACATGGAATGTGCCGGCGCTTAGCCAGGGCCGGTTATTGGTGCGCAATTGCGCTGAAATGGCGTGCTACGACCTGCGGCCGCCGAGACTGCCTTCGACTTTCTGAGTTGCCGGTTGGCGGGGCTCAGACTCAGCCCGCATATTTCCCAGCCCGGCGTAGCCGGAACCAAATTTGCCCGACAGGCAGTGGCCCGGCGCCTGCGACCGTTGATGCGTGCTGTCGGCCGCGCCGGGCTGGAACATGCGCAGGTTAAGACCGTGCCCGCAGCGATTCCATGGTGCGGTTGAAGATTTCTTCAGGCGTCCCACTGGCCGGAACTGTCAACAACAGTCCGCGGCGATTGTAAAAGTCAGTCAGTGGTGCTGTGCTTTTCCAGTAAGCTTCCATTCGCACGCGAATCGATTCCGGCCTGTCGTCTTCGCGCTGGTAAAGCTCTCCGCCACAATGGTCGCATACACCTTCTTTCTTTGACGGGCGGTTTTCGATGTGGTACACGGCCTTGCAGCGGGCGCAGGTGCGGCGGCCGCTCAACCGCTTTACAATCAGTTCGATTGGCAACTCGTAATTCAGAACGGCGTCCAATCGCAGCCCTGCCTCTTTCAGCAACGCTTCGAGTGCTTCGGCCTGCGCAACTGTTCGAGGAAAACCGTCGAGGAGGAAACCACTTTCACATTTCAGGCAGTCGCGCCGTTCGCGCACGATGTCAATGACCGTTGAGTCCGGCACAAGCTCTCCACGGCGCATGTATTCCAAAGCGGCGGTCAGTGCTGGTGTTCGTTCGTTCTCGTTGAGTTGCTTGGCTGCCCTGAAAATGTCACCCGTTGACAAATGGCAGGCACCGAGGCGCGCTGTGAGCAACTCGGCCTGGGTGCCCTTGCCGACGCCCGGTGCCCCAAGAAGCACGAACCGCCACGGTTTACCCGCGGCAATGGGTTTGGCCTGGCACTTCGAGTTTCCGCCTTTCAACCATGCGCTTCGGTCTGGTTTCGCGTCTGTCATAGGGTTTCCTGTATAAGATTCCGATTCTTGTTCCCAGCACCTGCCGGACGGACGGTTGCGCCGATCCGCTCCGGTTCTGCGGTTAACTTGGGCAACTGTGTCGGTGCCATCAAACAGATCGGACCCGTTTCCTGCAACGCTGCTATTGTCCTACCATCCCCCTTTTTTGCCCGGGAACAACCGTGCTCGCAAGAGGTTGTCAGCGGCAGAACGAAAATGCAGTAGCTCCGCAGGTCGGGAAATGCATTTTGCCCGCGCGGACTTTTTCTCCTGAACTTCGCCTCAAGACGCCCTCCTCCTTCTCTGTCATCGGCTTGGGTTTTGTTGCAACGCTACACCCTGCTATCTCGAAACATTCGCACAAGCATCGCGAGTCTTGTGATCGTTCAAGGTTTTTGTCTCAAAGAATTCGTCCACTCATCCCAACTCATTGCCCCGAGGGCGACGAAGTCGTCCCGGGCGGCGGGGCGCGGCGGAGCGCCAAGCCTGCAACAAGAGGTCTTATCTTGCCGTTCTCATTCGGTTGCGGCTACGCCGCCCTGCGTCAATTTGTGGATTGGAGAGCTGTCGTCCGTGGGATTCTCCGGGAGGTGGACTGGAACGGTGACAGGCAACCCGATACCGCGTCGCACTTCACCACGACGCCTCGCTGCCACCCCGGCTTCGTTTGACTGCCGAACCGAGTTGCGCGATGTTGCCGCCAAATAGAGTGACAGACACGATATTTGTGGGGCGTCAGATGTAAAGTTTCCGAGGGATGGTGAGTGTCGTTGGCGTGCTCTTGGCGGGGCAGCGCAAATAGAGTGACAGGCACGATATTTGGTGAACGTCGGCGGTACGCATGCCAGCGCGAACAGAATGCATTTTCAAGCGGGCGGGTTTCCTGCGCGTTGGAGGTGCCGTGCACAGAGTTGGGCGCGGCTTGAGGCGCAGGCGGAGGCAACTCTCCACGCCAGCGCGAGAACCTCACCGGCCAATGTCACCGATAAACCCATGCCTTCGGTCGGGTTCGGTCGGGTGAGATTTCCGGGGGCCCGCATGTTCTGAAATTGCTGCAGAGACAGCCGCTTCCGGCGATGCTCAGGGTATGAACATTGAGGTAAGAAGCACGGGGACTGAGCACGCGGACAATCCGTCCACACACGGGACTTCCTTCACGCCGGGAAATCTGTGATGATCGGGCGAACAATATGAGCGATACAACGGCGAATGGTGAACATTCCGCGGCAAACCAGGCCGGGCTGTCCAAGGCCTACGACCCGCGGGCTGTTGAAGAGAAGCTATATAATTTCTGGATTGAGCAGGGGCTGTTTGTTGCCGACCCTGAGCGTGTTAGATCGGATCGGCCTGCATATTCGATTGTGATTCCACCCCCGAATGTCACCGGGGTTTTGCACATGGGGCACGTTCTGAACAACACAATACAGGATATTCTGGTCAGAAAGGCTCGAATGGACGGCAAGGAGGTTCTTTGGTTGCCGGGCACCGATCACGCTGGCATCGCCACTCAGGCTGTTGTGGAAAAGCACCTCCGCAAACAGGGCCTGATGAAACACCGCGAAGACCTCGGGCGCGAGAAATTCCTCGAACACGTTTGGGCATGGAAACATAAGCACGGCGGAATAATCATACAGCAACTTAAGAAGCTGGGCTGTTCATGCGATTGGACCAAGGAGCGGTTCACGCTCGACCGCGAGTATTCCCGCTGCGTGCAAAGAGTTTTCGTCCAGTTGTACAAGAAAGGTCTGATCTATCGAGGCAAGCGCATGGTTAATTGGGACCCCGCAGCACGCACCGCTTTGTCTGACGAAGAAGTCGAGATGATCGAGGAAAAAGGGCATCTCTGGCATATCAAGTATCCCCTGCTTGATGAACGCGGACAACTCACCGGGCAGTACGTCGTGGTGGCGACCACCCGGCCCGAGACAATGCTTGGTGACGAGGCTGTGGCGGTCAACCCGGATGACCCGCGCTATACAGACCTTGTCGGCCGCAAGGTTCTTCTTCCGCTGCAGAACAAGCACATTCCGATCATCGCGGATCCGTTGGTTGACCCGAAATTTGGAACCGGCTGCGTCAAGGTCACTCCTGCGCACGATCCTGCTGACTATGAAATCGCTGTCCGCCACGGCCTGCCGTTCACGGTTGTAATTGGACCTGACGGTTGCATGACAGCAGCAGCAGGCGAGGAATTTGCCGACATGGATCGGATGGAAGCCCGCAACGCTGTGGTCGAGGAGCTGACCGAGCAGGGGTTGCTGCTGAAGACCGAGCCATACATTCACAATGTCGGTTACAGCCAGCGCAGCCATGTGCCGATCGAGCCATTGCTCAGCGAGCAATGGTTCTTGAAATACCCGAGCGTCGAAATCTCGACTCGCGCTGTCGAAGAAAGCCAGATCAGGTTTCATCCGGAAAGGTGGGTCAAGACTTATGCGCACTGGATGCGGAACCTCAGAGACTGGTGCATCAGCCGGCAATTGTGGTGGGGGCACCGCATCCCGGTTTGGCGCAAGTCTTTTGCAGTGGAGCCGCTCCGAGATGTGAGCCCCCGCCTGGCGGAGGCAGCAGTGTCGGCGCAAACGACCGCGTGCGAAGCGGCAGCTTTGAATGCTGTGTCGCTTCAGTGGTCGTTCTCGGGGCAACCTGGGCAGGAATCAACATGCCGGTTCGAGGCCGGCGTGAATGGGAAGATCGAAGTTGAGGTGGCGACGGATTCAGAAGTGGAAACGCGCGTGCTTGAATCCATCGGGTTCTCCCAGGACCCCGACGTCTTGGACACGTGGTTTAGCTCTTGGTTGTGGCCGTTTGCTACAATGGGCTGGACGGGGGATAAGGAGCGCGATTCACAAAACAAGCTCCTCAAAGCGTTTTACCCTACAACAGACCTGGTCACGGGTCCCGACATAATATTCTTCTGGGTTGCCCGGATGATCATGGCTGGCTACGAGTTCATGGGAGATTTGCCGTTCCGCAACGTGTATTTCACCGGCATCATACGCGACAAGCTCGGCCGCAAGATGAGCAAGAGCCTTGGGAATTCACCGGACCCGCTCGAGCTCATCGACAAGTATGGGGCTGATGCGCTTCGTTTTGGCACCATGCGCAGCGCGCCCCTCGGTCAGGACGTGTTGTTCGACGAAAAAGACGTCGAGCTGGGCCGCAACTTCTGCAACAAACTCTGGAACGCATGCAGGTTCAGGCAAATGCAGACTGCCGATGCTCCTGCGAAATCGGCCGGAAATCGCGGAACAATAGATCCCCACCTGCTTGCCAATGACGATCATTGGATACTCTTCCGACTGGATCAGGCAATCCGCGAGATCAACACGGCTTTTGACGAGTACCGGTTCAGCGAAGTTACCACGACGCTCCACCGGTTTTTCTGGAGCGAGTTTTGTGATTGGTACATCGAGGCGAGCAAATCTGCTCTTTACGGCCCTGACCCGGCTCGCAAGGCCAATACCATTGCTGTGATGGATTTTGTGCTGAGCCGCGCGCTCCGGCTGCTGCATCCTTTCCTTCCATTCGTCACAGAAGAATTGTGGCATGGCCTCGGGTGCAATTTGGAGTTCCCACATGACCGCGGCGGGTTGACAATCATGACCGCTCCGTGGCCCGGGCCGTTCACGCAATCCGAAATCCATCAGCTTGGCCTCGACGTCTCCGCAGCAAACACTGCAGAAGCAAAGTATGAATTGGTCGGAATGGGACGCGATTTGAGGCGGCAATTCAACATCCCCGCCAACAAGAAGTTGAAGTTCGTGCTCAAGCCCGCGTGTGAGCTCCAAGCCTCTGACCTTGACGTAATGCGGTTTCTGCTGAACGCCGAATCGGTGGCGGCCGACGCATCGTATGTGCCGCCAAAGGGTACGCCGATGGCGGCCAATACCTTTGGTGAAATCTATTTGCCCCTTGTCGGCGCAATCGATGTTGCAGCAGAAAAAGCCAGACTCGAAAAAGAATTGGCAAAGGCACGAACCGAGATCGAACGCATCGAGTCCAAATTGATGCAAGCCAAACAAACACAAAAAGTCCCACCCCATGTGATACAAGAGCAACAACGCCGGCTCGAGGAATGGAAAGCCCGCGAAAAGCGCTTCGCAACCGCGCTGGAGGAATTGTCGTGTTGAGCAATGCTTGAGGTTTTGCGACCGGAAGCGCGTCTGCAAGCTTGCAGCGGGCGCGCCCGCTGCACGGGCCATTACGCAAGGACGTCCGATTCCGACCTCGGCGAGCGGAAAGAGCTCGCCCCGGAAAGACTTCAAATGTGGCGGGTTGGACGGAAATTTGCGGGGAAAAAAGTTCAAAAACACTGCGATTTCTGTTTGACAATCTCTTGAAATACCCGTAAAAGCTTAACACCTTTCGGACAGATTATGGAGAACGTGTGGAATGGGGCGTAAGTGCGCGCACCCACAGAATAGGACGAAGATTTATGAATAAGCTGATAACGTGTGCCAGTGTTGCAGCGGTCGGGGCAGCCGCATTGCAGGCTCAATCAGTTGAAGGAGCTGCCGTTACCAAACCGTGGAGCGTCTCGGCCAAGTTGCGTGGGTTCTATGACGACAACTACGCCACAACCCCCAAGCATCCGTTCCCGGGATCGCCGGGCAAGGAAAGCAGTTGGGGGTTCAATGTTGCGCCAACAGTCTCGATTAACATCTTGCGCGATATAACCACCATCGGCGTGGAATACACCTACGACCTCCGTTGGTATGAAGCCCGAACAGATAATGAAATCGATCAGACACACAAGGCCGACCTCAACATCGGCCACATGTTCTCTGACCGGTTCAGGGTCGATCTGACCGACTCGTTCGTTTATTCAGACGAGCCGAGCGTGATCGCCGAAAACAAGGGGTTCTACAACACTTATTACCGAACCAAGAATAACAACCTCCGCAACTACGCCGGCATCGCTTTCACCGGCAGCATAACGGAGCAGCTCGGGACCCGAATCGGGTATTCGAACGGATACTACGATTACGATGAAACAGGCCCCGGCAGCCGCTCCGCGCTGTTGGATCGTCTCGATCACCTCATCTCCGCAGACCTGCGCTGGACGTTCCAGACAACCACCGTGGGCTTGCTCGGCTACCAGTTCGGCATTGTTGACTATACAAGCGATGACCTGCTGACCAACCCGGCATGGTATCCCTTTGGCACGCCCATCCCGAAAGCTGAGGTCAGAAACCAGCAGTCACATTACATCTTCGTCGGAGCTGACCATAAGTTCACTCCTGAGTTCGGTGCGGCAGCCCGTGCGGGCGTCCAGATAGCCGATTATCCTGACGCGGTGGATGGCATGGAAGACAACATCGTCACTCCTTACATAGATGTTGCGCTCACGTACAATTACGCCGACGGCTGCCGCGTCCAGATCGGCGTGAAGAACGAGTTGACCGCCACTGACGTTGCTTTGCCGTACGTTGCGACCGGGAGCCTTGAACCGGCCACCAGTTCTCAGCTTGCCACCAGCGTTTACGGCGCGATTATCCACAAGATCACGCCCAAACTGCGTGGCATGGTCCGCGCCGGATGGCAACACGGGTCGTTCCAGGGCGGCTATTTCGATGGCGAGTCTGACGATTATTTTGCCTTGGACATCAACGCCACTTACAACTTCAATCAGTATGTCGGCGCGGAAGTCGGATACGCATACGATACTTTGTGCACCGATCTCCCGTACCGCGAGTTTGACAGAAACCGGATTTACTTTGGCATAATTGCGAAGTATTGATCATTTGACTTGAACCAAATACGGGGAGGCTGGAATCCGAGTCTAGCCTCCCTTTTTGTTCACCATGGAAAACGCCAAAACAACTGTTCCGACGCAAACGGCTGCCCCAGAGAGCCAACTGCATTTCCTTGATTACTGGAGGATAATCCGCATACGCAAGACCATTATTCTTGCGGTGTTTCTGTTGGTCCTCCTCACAACAACTGCCGTGACCTTCGTCCTGCCCGAGTCATACATGAGCACGGCAAAGATCGCCATCGAAAAGGAAGCCACTGACATCGAACCGCTCGGACGCAGCCAGTCCTCGCTCCAGTACGATCCCTACTTTGTCAACACCGAGTTCGAGAAAATCCAGTCAAAGTCGGTCTTGTACCCTGTCGTCACAAACCTCGGCCTGGCGAAGATTTACGCAGACAAAGATCATTACGGAGACAGGTCCGACCCAAACCCAACTCCATGGGATTTGCAGGATACTTACAAGCAACTGCGAAAAAACCTCGACGTCCGCCTCTCCCGCAACACAAGCTTGATCGAAATCCGCGCCTATGACCGGAAAAAGGAAATCGCATCCGCCATAGCTAACGAAGTTGCCAATTCATACAAGAAATGGCGGCTTTCGGACAAGGAAGAGAATTCCAAAAGGGGTATCGAGGTGCTTGCCAACAAGTTGGTGGATATCAACAACCAGGTAAATGAGGCTCAGGCACGCGTTAACGAACTCCGGTCCAAATACAACATCGCGGATTCCGCAGCCGAAACACCCGTTTATCAGGTGTCTCTCGAGCGCGAAAGGGTCAGTGCACTCGCAGTCGAGCTAACACGTGCAGAGGCTGAATATGTCTTCTACCAGACAAAACTGGACGAACTGGCAAGGTTGGGTCGTTTCGACCTGCGCAAAGCTGTCCTCACCGCCATGCCAACCGAGCAACAGCTTCCTCAACTTCTCAGCGAACTGGCTCTCGCAGAACAGACGCTGGCACAGCGCAAGGTCGATTTTTCAGCCGAACACCCGGATGTGAAGCGGGCCGCAGCTTTGCTCGAGCAGGTAAACAAGCAGATTGAGGACCGGCTCGACGGCATTCTCTCAGGGCTCACCAATCAGGTGGTATCTTTGAAGGCGCGAAGAGACCAACTGCAAAAAGCTGTCGAGGAAGCCAAGAGACAGGTGGCCGAGGAAGCCCAGAAATCAGGCGAGTACTTCCTCGCAAAACGCGAGCTGGAAAACAAACAGAAGATTCGCGACGCCATTCTTTTGCGCACCTTGCAGGAAGAAGTGGACATGGCTTTGCCAAAGGCCTCGATGGTTCAGTTGGTTGAACCCGCTGAGCCAGCCAAGCGCCCCGTTCGGCCGAACATTGTGCTCAATATCATGCTCGGGGCGATTGTTGGACTGGTCATGGGTGTTGGGCTCGCGTTCTTCATTGAATACCTCGATACGAGCGTCAAGACGATCGACGACGTTGAGCGGGCGCTTCAAAGCCCCGTTCTGGGTGTCATACCTCAGAACATCGGCAATGTCTTGAAGGAAGGACCGGACAGCCCACACGCGGAAGCCTACAGGGTGTTGCGCACCAACATCTTGTTCTCTCGCAAGAACCCGTCGGCCAACGCACTCACAGCCGTAAGCGGCGGCGCGGGCGAAGGCAAGTCAACCACCGTTTTCAATCTTGCCGCTGTTTTCGCGCAGAACGGACAACGGGTGCTGATGGTTGACTCTGACCTCAGGCGGCCGAGCCTGCACAAGTTCCTTGGAGTCTCCAACAGCATCGGCCTTACCAACTATCTGCTGAAACAGAACACGCTCGAGGAAGTGATCCAGACAACTTCGCATCCGAACCTCGATTTTCTGCCGAGCGGCAAATTGCCCAGCAGCGCCCTTGGCATATTGAACTCGGCCCGGATGAAAGAGTTCATCGAGGACGTGAAACGCCGGTACGACTTTGTGTTCTTTGATTCGCCGCCTATCATGGGTGTCAGCGACGCTTCAATCATTGCCAGCTTGGTTGATCTGTCCATCCTTGTTGTGCAGTACCGGAAGTACCCGCAGGCAATGACACTCCGGGCAAAGCAGATGGTTGAGAAGGTCGGCGGCACAATGCTCGGAGTCGTGCTCAACAACATCAACATCTCCCAGGATTCGTATTACTACTACTACAGCGGCTACTACTACGACTATTACTCGAAGTACGATTACGACGAGTACAAACACCATGATGAGTCGGATGCCGAGAAGCAAACGTCGGAAAAGGCCGCCAGTGCTGATTTGAAACCAAAATATTGATTGTCCTTTCCGCATTTGCTGTTCAGGATTTCAAGGTTATGAGCAATTTGTTGCGGTTCGCATTGGGTGTTGTGGGTGGCACGGTGTTGTTGGCCAGTGCCTTGTTGCTTTGCGGATGTTCAACAGCCACCAGCGGCGGAGAGGCAAGGACGCCTCATTATGCACCGCCAACGGGGGCTTCCCAGACCGCCGGCACAGACAGTCTCGCGTACTCGAGTCCCGACGTAATTCGGGTTGGTGACAGGCTGACAATACGGCTTACCGACATCCCGAACCCGCCGGAGCCGGTTGACATCCGGGTGCGCGAAGACGGCACGATCTCGCTCATTCTTGGCGTGCAGATTCAGGCGGCGGGCAAGAAAGCCGGCGAGCTTGAAACCGAGATTCACCAGCAATACGTCCCCAAGTACTTCCAGCGCCTCACAGTAAATGTTAAATGCGAAGAGCGGGTGTTCTATGTCGATGGCGAAGTCCGCAAGCCAGATCGCTACATTTACACCGGCGAAATGACAGTGCTCAAGGCGATCAGTACCGCCGGTGGATTCACAGAGTTTGCAAAGAAAAACAGAGTGGAAGTCACCCGCGCCAACGGCGGCAAACCTCTGGTCGTCGATTGCGTCAAGGCCCTCCGGAACCCCAAACTTGATATCCCAATTTATCCGGGTGACCGAATTTTCGTTCACAAGCGGATTTGGCTCTGATGGTGCTTTTGGAAGTACTCTCCGGGCCGACGACGGAAAAGGCATTCACCGCCCGGAAGTTCCCCTTCCTAATAGGCCGTTCGCCAGAGTCTGACTTGCGGTTGGAGGTGGAAGGCGTCTGGCCCGAACACGCGCGGATTGAGTTTGATCGTTCCGAAGGCTTTAAGGTCGCTGCCGCACATGACGCTTTGCTTATTGTAAATGGAGCACAGGTCCAACGCGCAAGGTTGCGCAAAGGTGATGTCCTCGAGATCGGAGCCGTCAAGCTGCGGTTCGAGTTTGCTCCGGTTCGCCAGCGGGGCCTGAGATTGCGCGAACTGAGCTGCTGGCTGTTGATTGCAGTGCTATTCCTTGCGCAGGCGTCGGTGATGTACTTGCTGGCACGATGACGCTTTGCAGTGAGTCCCCCTCTTTCTTGCCCTGCACGATTGTCAGGCTGAACCGTGGCGGCCAGTTTGATGATTAATGTCTGAAATGCCGTTCGCCCGTGAAGACCATGGCCATGCCGCGATCGTTTGCTGCTGCTATCACCTCGTTGTCTCGCACTGAACCACCCGGTTGAATTGCAGCAGTCGCTCCAGCGTCGGCCGCCGCGAGGAGTCCATCGGGGAATGGGAAGAACGCATCGCTGCAAACTGCGCTGCCCTTTAGAGACAGACCGGCTTCCTCGGCCTTGCGAACGGCTATGCGACTGGCGTCAATCCGGCTCATTTGTCCCGCGCCTATGCCGAGGGTACGATCGACCTGCGCATAGACTATTGCGTTTGATTTCACGTGTTTCACAATGCGCCAACCGAACAACATGGCCTGCCACTCTTGTTCTGTCGGCTGGCGTATTGTCACCACACGCACTTCCTCGCGGCGGACAGTGCGCCGGTCCGACTGCTGCCAGAGAAAAGATTCTGCACCCACACTTCGTATTTCCCAATGCTGTGGACTCGAAGCCGGGCGTCGGCGAACTTCGACGAGGCGAAGGCTCTTTTTTCTTTCGAGGATGGCCAACGCTTCCGGAGTGAATGCAGGCGCAACGATCACCTCGCTGAAAATATCCGCAATCGCCTTTGCGCATTCTCCGTCAAGTGGACGGTTAACACCGATTATTCCGCCGAACGGAGCTTGGCGGTCGGTCACAAACGCTTTCTCCCATGCTTCAGCGAGCGTTTCACCCAGGCCAACGCCGCATGGATTTGTGTGTTTCAGGATCGCCAGTGTTGGCCTGTCGTCAGCAAATTCCTCGAGGAGCGCCGCTGCGGCGGTGAGATCGAGAATGTTGTTGTAGGACAGCTCTTTGCCTTTCAACTGGCGGTAGTAATCCTTGAACTTTCCATACAGAGCCGCCGCTTGATGCGGATTCTCGCCGTATCGGAGCGGCTGAGCCAGCTCTGCATCCAGGACAAGTTTCGCCGGCCATGCGTGGGATTCACCTGCTGTCTGAGTTTCGCCCGCGGCGCAAACGCCGGAGAGATACTTGCTGATTGCGGCGTCATAGGCGGCAGTGCGTGCAAACGCCTTTGCAGCCAGCCGCCTCCGCAGCGCCAGCGATGTGGTCCCTGTTGCAAGGATTTCGTCCGCAACCGCGGCGTAGTCTGCGGGGTCTGTGACAACTGTCACGTGTTCATGGTTCTTGGAAGCGCTCCGAATCATGGACGGACCGCCGATGTCAATGTTTTTGATCGCTTCGCCCAAGGTTGTGCCGGGACGCGCCACCGTGGCTTCGAACGGGTACAAATTGACAACGACCATGTCGATCGGGACTATGCCATGGCGCTTGGCAGCCGCTTCGTGTTCAGGATTGCCACGCAGGTAAAGCAACCCCCCATGCACTTTCGGGTGCAGTGTCTTTACTCTGCCATCCAACATTT
This sequence comes from Verrucomicrobiota bacterium, assembly GCA_029907285.1. Lineage (GTDB taxonomy): Bacteria > Verrucomicrobiota > Verrucomicrobiia > Limisphaerales > J093 > JAAYVR01. The sequence continues at coordinate 23,401 of JARYMD010000007.1, forward strand.
CAGGCCAGCCGGTGAACTCGCTCAATTCGATCACCGCAATGCCCGCTTCTCGCAATGCCCGTGCTGTTCCGCCGGTGCTCAAAAGTTCGATCCCGGCTTGTTGCAGAATCTTGGCAAACGGAACCAGACCTGTTTTGTCAAAAACCGAGAGAATTGCTCGCTTCATCTTTGCCATAACCTGTCGCCGGCAAGGTTCACGCACTCAACCGGGCGCCGTCAACAGCCAAATCGAAACTTCGAGCCCGGCACAGAGAAGGCCGGCCATAACAAGCATTTGAACCTTGGGGAAAGGTCGTTCGGTCAAAGTGACCCCAGTATCTGCAAGGAAAAAAATCTGGTGCCGGCGGAGGGGGTCGAACCCACATGCCCTTTCGGGCACCAGATTTTGAGTCTAGCGCGTCTGCCAATTCCGCCACGCCGGCACCTGAGGTCATGCGGTCTGCGTAACACTTCCGTCAAAGGGACGTCTGCCAACCGCAACGGCTCAATATATAAACCACACCGCTCTGAACTGCAAGCCTGTTCCGGAGTTTCCCACGGCCGCAACGAACTCTTGTCCTGACGACGCCACAACACTGCGGCGTGTCTGCCACCCGCGCGGTAATCAGGACCAAACCGTTTGGCTGAAGCTGCACCGAGCTAAACGGAGGCAACCACCGCCTCACCCCGGGTTCAACAGGCAGGATGTTTCAAAAAGGTGCTTTCGGCGCGGAGCTCCAGAGGCCAGAATGCACCCGCGCCGCCGAGTACGCAGCGGCGCGTGCTCATGAAACAGGATCGGCACATAATGATTACAGGCGGCGCCGGATTCATCGGCTCGCATCTGACAGAGCGCCTGCTCTCCGATGGATTTCGCGTGACGGTTATCGACGATTTTTCGACTGGAAACCCGCAGAATCTCGCCGCGGTCGCCAACAATCCCCGGCTGAAGGTAATCAAATCGAAGGTCTCGTCCTGCGCCAATCTCGCAGAACTTGTTTCAGAGTGTTCTGCTGTGTTTCATCTCGCAGCGGCGGTTGGGGTTGAACTTGTATTGCGTGAGCCGATTGCCACCCTCCGGACGAACCTCAATGAAACCGAAGCGATTCTGAGTGCCGCCTGCCCGGCGCGCGTGCCCGTGCTGGTGGCGTCCACTTCAGAGGTCTATGGCAAAAGCCAGAAAGACGAATTCAGTGAGGATGACGACCTGCTGATTGGTCCACCGACGCTTACAAGGTGGAGTTACGCATGCTCAAAACTGATGGACGAATTCCTCGCTCTTGCCTATTGGCGGGAGCGAGGCCTGCCTGTGACCATCGTTCGGATTTTCAACACAGTTGGGCCGCGTCAAACCGGACGTTATGGCATGGTGCTCCCGCGGTTCATCGCCGCTGCCAAAAGTGGCAAGCCGATTCAGGTCTATGGTGACGGAACCCAGACGCGGTGTTTCTGTGATGTGGCTGACACCGTTGAAGCTCTCGTTCGACTGCAACGATCCCCCGAAGCAACAGGCGAGATTTTCAATGTCGGGAGCGACCACGAAATCACATTGCTCGATCTGGCTCGGAGGGTCTGCGAAGTCCTGCAATCGAGTTCAGCAATTAAGCTTGTCCCGTACGAGATGGCGTATGGGCCGGGTTTTGAGGACATGCGCCGCCGCAAACCACGACTCGCAAAACTGGAACGCGTAACCGGATTCAGACCTGCTACACCCCTGGACGCGATCATTCGCCGTGCGGCAGCCATGATGTGAAATGACCCGAACACAGCTCGAGCCTTTGAGCTGACCCCGCAGCGCCCAGTTCAATCCGTGCTTAGGCGGCATATTTCCCAGCCCGGCGTAGCCGGAACCAAAGCCGCTTGACCGGCAACGCCCCGGCTCTTGCGCCCCCCAGGACCCTCAACCACGCCGGGCTGGGAATAGCGCGCTGATCAAGCCCCCACTGCACGCGGCACTGCCGAGGATGCAGTGGGCGTTGTTAGGCGCGAAGCGCTTGGAGTGCGGCAGCTTGCTGCCGCTTTGTTTTTTATGCGCGAACAACGTGTCTGTCCCCATGT